>DATAQE010000098.1:0-19604 GCA_036264835.1 Candidatus Elarobacter sp. | reverse complement strand
CGTCGCCGGTGACGTGAGCTTGGCCGACGGAGCGGTCGGGAGCATCATGCTTTCGTCGGCACGCGTCGGCGGCGCGGTGATCGTCTCCGGGCCGACGGCGCGGGCGGGCGACATCGACCTCTCCGGAGGTCAATTCGGGACCGTCAGACTGGTCGATGGGAAGGCCGGCGAGGTGCGCGCGCAGACCGCGGTGATCGCTCACGACCTCGTCGTGAGCGACGTTTCGCTGGCATCTGCCGATCTCACGGCGGTGAAGGTCGACGGCAACTTTTTTCTGCGGCGCTCGCACGATGCGCCGCTTTTTCGGAACGGGCGCGGCCTTGTGCTGCGCAACGCATCCGTGCACGCGTTCGAAGACCGGGCCTTCGGCTGTACCGGGTTCCGCAGCGGTTGCCCTGAGCCGTGGCCGGCCGGTTGCAATCCGCCGCGGTCGAATTGTCAGCGCCTCGATCTCAACGGGTTCACCTACACCGGGTTCGCGTTCATGGGACGCCACAACGTCCGCGATGCCGAGTCGAATTCCGAGCGCGGGCTCGGCGAGGACGGGCGCGACATCGGCTGGTGGAAAGGCTGGCTGGGCCGCGAGGCATACGCTCCGCAACCGTACGAACAGCTCGCCTCAGCCCTCCGGTCCGTGGGCAGGCCGGAAGACGCCGTCGCGATCGAATACGCCGGAAAAGATAGCGAATACGAGACTGCGCCGTTCACCAGGAAGGTCTTCTTGATCGTGGACCGCTTCCTCGTGGGCTACGGATACCACCCGGGAAACGCGATGTGGTTCGCCGCGGCGCTCGTTCTCATCGGCGTGGTCGTCGTCCGCCGGTCGGGCCAGGAGGCTCAGCTCGCGAAGCCCGGTGAACCTGCGACGGTATCCGCGTTGGTGTACAGCTTCGACACGCTGATCCCGTTGGTCACTCTACGCGAGACCGATGCGAAGGCGGAGTTCACGGGGTGGGCGGGTTACTATTTCTTCGTCCAAAAGATCGCCGGATACGTTCTCGCGACCTTTCTCGTTGCCGGAATCTCCGGTCTCACGAAGTGAGAAACCGCAGGTGCCGGCCGGGACGGTGCGGTAGGCCGCGTCCGTGATCACCGCGATCGTGCTGATGACCGTCGAACCGGGCCGGGTTCGCACGCTGGCCGAGGAGCTGCTAGAGGTCCCGGGCGTGACCGAGTGCTACAGCGTCGCCGGGCCGTACGATCTGGTCGCGATCGCGCGGGTGCGCGAGCACGAAGAGCTGAGCGATCTGGTGACCGAGCGGATCGCCTCGCACGCCGGGATCACCGCGACCGAGACGCTGATCGCGTTCCGCTCGTTCGCGAAGCGCGATCTCGGCCTCGTCTGGGACATCGGCGTCGACTGACGCCGGCGCGCGCATGATGTTCGAGGGGTTCACGCTCTCGTTCGTCGACACCGGCGAAGCGACGATCCGGGTGCGGCACGGCGGGAGCGGGCCGCCGCTGCTGCTGTTGCACGGGCATCCGCAGACGCACGTGATGTGGCACAAGGTCGCGCCGCGGTTCGCGAGCGAGTTCACCGTCGTCGCGATGGATCTGCGCGGCTACGGCGAGAGCTCGAAGCCGCCGACGACCGAGGACCACGAGCCGTACTCGAAGCGCGCGATGGCGCGCGACGCCGCCGCGGTGATGCGGCACTTCGGCTTCGAGCGGTTCGACGTCGCGGGACACGACCGCGGCGGGCGCGTCGCGTACCGGCTCGCGCTCGACCGGCCCGAGTGCGTGCGCAGGCTCGCGACGCTCGACATCATCCCGACCGGCGAGCATTTCCGCCGCACCGACATGAAGTTCGCGCTCGGGTACTGGCACTGGTTCTTCCTCGCGCAGCCGTACCCGTTCCCGGAGAACGTGATCGGCGCGAACCCCGAAGCGTTCTTCAGCGGCCGCCCGAACCGCGCGAACGTCCACGAACCCGAGGCGCTCGACGACTACCTGCGCTGCTACCGCAACCCGCAGACGATCCACGCCGCCTGCGAAGACTACCGCGCCGCGGCGACCTATGACTTCGCGCTCGACGAAGCGGACCGCGGGAAGGAGAAGATCGCCGCGCCGCTGCTCGCGCTGTGGGCCGCGCGCGGCGCGCTCCCCGCGTGGTACGACGTGCTCGCGGTGTGGCGCGACTGGGCGGACGACGTGCGCGGCCACGCGATCGACGCGGGGCACTTCATCCCGGAGGAAGCGCCGGACGCGACGTACGACGCGTTACGCGCGTTCTTCCGGGATGAACCCGGTCTATGAGCTCTCTTTCGGTTTCTTCAGAGCCGTAACGCGTTCGGCGAACTCGGCGGCGAGCACGCCGTAGCGCTTCGCGTGAAGCGGGTCGTCCGCCGCCGCCGCGCCGAGCTCCGTGAGGACGGCGTTTGCGGCGTCGGTCTGGGCCTGTTTCCGCGTAGAGGCCGAAAAGATCCCGGTACGCCCGCTCGACGAGCGCGATCGTCTCGTTGGACGCCGGAACGCTGAGCGCGATCAACCTGCGAAGCGCGGCGACCGCGTCTTCGCTGCGGTCCATGGCGCGCTCGGCTCGCGCCTCCCAGTGCAAGTACTCCGCCAGGAGCGTCCGCTCTTCGTCGCGGGGCTCCTCACCGAGCTCCCGGGTCGCGTCCGAGAGCGTGCGCAGCGATTCTTCGTACGATCCCTGCAGAAAGAGCGTCGCCGCGATCTCGCGGAAGTTGCGGAGCCGCTCGAGGTGCAGACCCGGCCGGCCGCGCGTGAACTCCTCGAGCTCTCGCCGCACGTCGAGCTCGCCGGCGATGTCGTGAGCTTCGTAGCGCACGAACCCGAGCGCGTTCATGGCGCGCGCGGTCATGCGGTCCTGCTGCTCCGTGTTGCCGTCGCGATAGCGGTCGATGATGTGGCGCAGCAGGTCGCGGCTGTCCTGGTTCGCTTCCCGCATGGCGTACGCTCGCGCGATGCAGACTTCGGCGACCGCGTCGACGACGGCCGGCGCGGTGTCGTCTCCGTACGTCCGCTCGACGTACTCGAAGAGGGCGAGCGCGCGCGTGTGCTCGCCGACCGGGGTGGAGAGCGTATTGCCCTTGTATTCCAGCGCCCGAACCGCCAGGGCGCGCAGCTCGGAGTCACGCGCGTTGCCGTAGCGCCCGGCGACGTCGTCGTAGATCGCCATCTCTTCGTCGAGCTTCCGAAGATCGTACATCTTCAGCGCGACGCCGATACGGCGGCCGACCAGGTTCACCTTGTCCACGCACTCGCGGTCCTCGTCGGTGATCCGTGCGAGTACCTTGTCGAGCGCTTTCAGCATCTCGACCTTGACGTCCGCGTTGTCGTCTCCGGTGAGCAGCGCGGAGGCGGTCGCCTCCTCGAGACTGCGCTGCACCTCGCGCAGTTGTGCGACGGTCAGATCGCGTTCGGACGCCAGCGCCTGCGCGAGCGCGGCCATCTCCGCGTGCGCCGACCGGCGAGCCGCGTCGATGAACTTGGCATAGTCCTTGGAAAGGCGCAGCGCGCGCTCCTCGTTCTGCGCGGCTTTCCGGATTCGGCCGAGCATCTCGGAGAAGACGTATCGGTCGCGCTCCTTCGCCTCGTCGACGGCGTCCTGGAGCTGCGCCGCGATCTGGTCGTGGAAGAACCCGATCGGGCTGACGGTGAGCTTGGGCGCGTTCAGCTTGAGCTTCGTGATGAGCGCGCTCAGCGCGACGTCGGCCGGCAAGAGTTGGTTCTGTGTCGCGGGTGCGACGGTGCGGTCCTTCGGATTCGGCTTTTCGGACGGAGTGTTCGTCGGCTCGCTCCGTGCGGCGTCCGCCACGACGAAATACACGTTCGGGTGATTGCGCAGCCACGGGGGCAGCTTATTGATCGCGTCGGGGCGGTAACAGAACCAGTACAGATTGCGCTTCAGCCGGTTTCTCGTTCGCAGCCGCTCCTCGAGCGTCGTCATGATGACGTCCTCCGGCCACCCGGCATAGCCGAAGACCAGCGGAGAGCGGTCCCACAGCACCCGCTGAAGCAGTTGCGGGATCGAGGGCGGCTCGCGCGTACCGCGGCGAGCGCGCTGCTTGATCTCTACCTTCAGGTTCGCCAGATCGTAGAAGTAGTGCGATCCGTGGACGTGGACGACCTGGATCGCTTCCGACTCCGGGTCGATGCGCCCCGCGGTGCTCGGATGATCGCAGATCAGCGGAGTGGCGCCGAACAGCGCCAGCGAGCGCGTCAGCAGGTCGTCGAAGTTCGGCGTGATGACGAGTTTTGCGAGCGAGCTCTCGATCAGCAGATGCGCGAGCGAGAGCGTCGCCTGCGTCACACGGGCCTCGTCGATGAGCCGCGCGAGATAGCGCTGTCGTGCGACCGGCTCGGGATATGCGCGGCTGAACCAGTACGAGTACTCCTCGGCGCTCGACGCGCAAGGCTGTCCGCTGTCGGAAAACTGCGCACGGCAATCCGCCACGATCCCGGCGGCGGTCTTGATCGCCGGCGTCGAGATGCCGCTTCCGACGATGAAGAAGAACGGATTCCGCTCCCCGCCCTGCATCGACGCCTGAACGAGCGCGAGCCGGCGCAGCGCTTCCGTGAGCGGGATGATTCGATCGACCGCTATCGACATACCGGACCCCCTCCCGATCGCTGCGCTTCGCGGCAGGGTGTTTTGGGCGCGCGGAGGCACCGGCCCTCGTCGGCATAGCCATTTCAGGGCTCGGTGCTGCCCCGGGAATCGCTAGAAGAGCGCGAGCTGCTCGTGGGGCTCGAGGTACGTCGCGTCGATGCCGAGGCGGCGGAGGCGCCAGACGAAGTCGCGCCAGCCGTGGTTCAGCAGCACCTTCGCCGGCTGGGCGAGCTCGATGTAGCGGAGCAGCGCGTCGTAGTCGGCGTGGTCGCTGAGCGGGATGCAGGCGTCGACGCCGTAGCGGAACGGCGCGTTCTTGTCGATCGCCCAGCCGGAGAGCATCGCCGTGCGGGTGGGCTTGTCTTTCAGCGCCTTCGGCAGGTTCTTGCCTGACGGCGGCCAGATCAGCGCGCGCGTGCCGTCGTACGTTCGCGCGTCGTAGCGCTCGTACGGCGGCAGCTTGACGCCGGCGGCTTCGTACACGCTCGCGATCGCGTGCACCGCGCCGTGCACCGTGATCGGAACGCCGGCCTTGCCGAGGATCGCCATCGCCTCTTGCGCCTTGCCGAGCGAGTACGCGTAGAAGACCGGCGCATGTCCGTCCTCGAGCGCTTTCGTCGCGAACGCGACGATCGCGTCCTCGACCTCGTCGCGTGAAGGGAAGACGTACTGCGGGCGGCCGTACGTGCACTCCATCAGCAGCACGTCGCAGCGCTTCACCTCGGTGGGCTCGCACGTGTACGAGCGGGCCAGCTTGAAGTCGCCGGTATAGACGAAGCGCCCGCGCTCGCCCTCGATCAGCAGTTGCGCGCTGCCGAGGACGTGACCGGCCGGGAAGAGCGTGAGCGTGTGCTCGCCGTCGCTCCAGGGTTCGTTGAAGCGGTGCTCCTCGAACGCGCACTCCGGCCGCGGCCGCTCCTGCAGCAAGGACGTCTGCTTGGCGCGCGCGATCGAGCGCTCGAACCGCGACGCGCAGATCCGCGCGTTGACCGGGGTGGTGACGATCGTGTCGTGCTCGCGCGCGTGGTCGCTGTGGCCGTGCGAAACGTAGCAGCGGGCGCGCGGGCGCAGCGAGTCGATCCAGAGGTCGAGGTCGGCGACGTAGAGCGACCTCTCGGCGAGGGAGAACATCGGGGCGAACGTGTGTTCGCGGCCCGCCGGTGCCGCACCCTTTCCGCGGCTCGCGGGGTTTACCGGTCCACCACACTCCAGCTATCAGGAGCTCTTCGCTAGTGCGCGTCTACGACAACATCGCCGACACGTTCGGGAACACGCCGCTCGTCCGCATCCCGCGGATGAACAAGGGACTGGGCGCCGAGCTGTTGTGTAAGCTGGAGTCGAAGAACCCGGCCGGGTCGGTGAAGGACCGCATCGGCGTCGCGATGATCGAAGCGGCCGAGCGCGACGGCAAGCTGCGCCCGGACTCGGTGATCGTCGAGCCGACCAGCGGGAACACCGGGATCGCGCTGGCGTTCGTCTGCGCGGCGAAAGGCTACCCGCTGATCCTCACGATGCCCGAGACGATGACGATGGAGCGCCGCAACCTGCTCAAGGCGTACGGCGCGCAACTCGTCCTCACGCCGGGGACTGAGGGCATGAAAGGCGCGATCGCCAAAGCGAAGGAGATCGTCGCCTCGAATCCGGCCAAGTACTTCCAGCCCGGCCAGTTCGACAACCCGGCGAACCCGGAGGTTCACTACCGCACGACCGGCGAGGAGATCTGGCGCGACACCGACGGCACGGTCGACATCCTGGTCGCCGGCGTCGGCACCGGCGGCACGATCACCGGCGCGGGCCATCTCCTCAAAGAGCGCAAGCCCTCCGTCGAGTGCATCACCGTCGAGCCCGACACCTCGACCGTCCTCTCCGGCGGCTCGCCCGGCCCGCACAAGATCCAGGGCTTCGCCGCGGGCTTCGTGCCCTCGATCCTGGACACGAAGGTCTACAGCGAAGTCATCAAGGCGTCGTTCGACGACTCGATCGCGATCGCGCGCCGTCTGGCTCGGGAAGAGGGAATCCTCGCCGGCATCTCGTCGGGCGCGAACGTCTGGGCCGCGATGCAAGTCGCCGCACGCCCCGAGAACGCCGGCAAGAAGATCGTCGTGATCATCTGCGATACCGGCGAGCGCTATCTCTCGAGCCCGCTCTACGCGGAGCAAGAGGCGAACGTCTTCGAGCCCGCGCTCGCATAGCCATCACGGAGGTTCCCATGCCGACCACGATCGTTCTGCAGCAAGCCGGACCGCTGCCGATCAGCACCACGTTCTCGCTCCCGTTCTCGGCGACGCCGGCGGTGCTCGTCGTCTACGGCTCGGTGTGGACTCAGCGCGCGAACGCCATGATCGGCTGTCAGGTCAGCATCGACGGCAGCGTGATGGGCACGGCGTCCGTTTTCTCGAACACGCCGTCGACGCACCGGCAGTTCACGCCGTATGCGGTTCAGCTCCAGGACGACACCGCGAGCGCCACCAGCCCGCCCGAGTCGGTCACCCTCCAGCTCACCGCTGCCAGCCCATACACGGTGAGCGACTCCAACGACAGCTACTTGGTGCTGCTCCACCACTAGACCGGGCGCGGGCGCCGCGCCTGGGTCAGTACTGAGCCGGGTCGGCGTCGATCGCGGCGCGGTAGAGGCGGTAGGGCGGGGTGCGGAGGTCTTGGCCGTGCTGGAACGCCGGCATGCGGTTCACTTGGGTGTCGGTGATGTAGATCAGGCGGTCGGGGCCGAGCTTGACGGCGTCGGGCCAGATGAAGAAGCGTTCGCCGTGGAGCAGCGTCTCGTAGCGGCTCTCGGCGGGGATCAGGCGCTGCAGCGTGCCGTGCGTGATGTCGGTGAAGTAGACGCGGCCCTCGCGGTCGCAGTCCAGGCCGTCGCTCGCGAAGTCGCGCGCGTCGTGACGCACGACGTGGCGTTCGACTTCGTCTGGGCTCGGGTGCGGCGCGGTGAGGATGTCGGTGTCGATCGAGTAGAGGTCGTAGGAGCACAGCGGCGTCCACCACAGCGTGCGGCCGTCAGGCGAGAGCGCGATGCCGTCGCTGCCGACCGTCCCGGTGATCAGCCCGCTCTCCGTCGCGATCCCGAACCCCGGACGCTGCGTCGCGCGCACGCTAGGGTGACCGCTGAGCCGGCGCCATGATTTGCCCGAGTCGAGGTCGACGACGACGATGCCGTTCGGGCCTTTCGCGCCGGAGTCGGTGATGTACGCGTAACCGGCTTTCCCGCGCGTGTAGTCGATCACCAGATCGTTCAAATACGACGTCGTCAGGCAGACGTCGTGCGGGAAGCCGATCCCGTGCACGATCGTGTTGCGCTCGAGGTCGATCACGTACAGCTTCGCTGCGTCGGGATCGCATTGCTCGAGTGAGCGCGCGCCGGTGTCGAGCGCGAGCAGCCGTCCTCCGGGACCGAGCGCGATGCCGTGCACGTTCACGAAGCGGTGCTCCGCGTCGCTCGGGTCGATCGCGTTCACCAGCTCGTCGGGGAACGGGATGAGGCTGCCGTCGATCAGCTCGCCCAGATTGATCGGGGCCGGCGTGGGATCGAGCCGCGGGAAGCTCAGGAAGAGGCGGCCGTCGCGCGCGGGCGCGATCCCGGACGGCCAGTGGTCCGGAAACTCGGCGACGACCTCGGGCAGAAGCGAAGCGTTGGCTGCGGTCGTGCGAGCGTCCATGCGGGGCTCGTACCCAGCCAGCGCGAACGCCGCGTCCCCGTCATGTTCTGGGAGTTGGCCGGTGTCCCGGCGGTCGCGGTCCGGCGCGGCGCGCGCGTCGAATCGCTTCACCAGGTGGCCGCTTGCGCGGCCGGCGTCGACGGTGAGATCGTCCTCAAGGTCGGGACCGTCGAGACGCCCGTCTTCCTGCGCTCGTCGGCGAAGCCGTTCATCGCGGCGGCGTCGGTCCGCGAAGGCGTCCTCGAACGGTTCGGCTTCGGCGAGCGCGAGCTCGCGGTGATGTGCGCCTCGCACAACGGCGAGCCGGGCCACGTCGAGCTCGTCGCCTCGATGCTCGAGCGGATCGGCGCGAGCGAGAGCGATCTTGCCTGCGGCGCGCACCCGCCCTCGTACGAGCCGGCCGCCGCGGCGCTGGCTGCGCGCGGCGAGCAACCGACGCAGCTGCACAACAACTGCAGCGGGAAGCACGCCGGGATCCTGGCGCTCGCGAAGACGATCGGCGCCCCGTTCGGCGGCTACCTCGAACCGTCGCATCCGGCGCAGCGGCTGATCCTCGCGATGTGCGAGCGCGTGAGCGATGACGTCTTCGAGGGCGACAAGCTCGCGGTCGACGGCTGCGGGATCCCGGTCTACGCGACGACGCTGCGCAAGGCGGCGGTCTCGTTCGCGCGGCTCGCGACGCTGCAAGGACTCGACGACGCCGACGCGACCGCGCTCGCCCGCGTCGCCTCCGCGATGGCGAACGAGCCGTGGTACGTCGCGGGGACCGGCCGGTTCGACACCGACGTGATGCGCGCGACCGGCGGGCGCATCGTCTGCAAGGCGGGCGCGGAGGGCGTCCACTGCGACGCGCTCCTCGACGGCGGCCTCGGGCTGGCGGTCAAGGTGATCGACGGAACGCGGCGCGCCGCCCCGCCCGCGACGCTCGCGCTGCTCGACGCGCTGCACGGGCTCGAGCCGGCCGCGCGCGAGGCGCTGCGGCATCATGCCGTCGTCCCGGTGAAGAACGTCGCGGGCCGGGTCGTCGGCGAGGTCGCCGCGCTGGACGGATGGATTCCGGCCGAGGTCCCCACCGGCTAGCAACCACCCGCAGGTCGGCGCTGTCCAAGCCTCCGTGGTCGATTTCTTCCTGAGGCGTCCGATCTTCGCGTCGGTGTTCTCGCTCGTCATCCTGCTGCTCGGGCTCATCTCGATCCCGACCCTGCCGATCGCGCAGTTCCCGAACATCGCGCCGCCGACGGTGACCGTCACGGCGGTCTACCAGGGCGCGAGCGCCGAGGCCGTCGAGTCGTCGGTGACGACGCCGCTCGAAGAGGCGATCAACGGCGTGCAGGGGCTGCGCTACATCCAGTCGTCTTCCGGCAGCGACGGCACGTCGCAGATCACCGCGACGTTCAACCTCGACCGCGATCTCGACCAGGCTGCGAACGACGTGCAGAACGCGGTGAACCTCGCGCAAGGGCGCCTGCCGAACGAGGTCAAGCAGATCGGCGTCACCGTCTCGAAGAACTCGGGGACGTTCGTCGCCGCGCTCGCCGTGCGGTCGACCGACAAGCGCTGGGACCAGGCGTACCTGACGAACTTCCTCGAGAACAACGTCGTCAACGACCTCAAGCGCATCAACGGTGTCTCCGACGTGCGCGTCTTCGGCGAGCGCAAGTTCGCGATGCGGCTGTGGGTCGATCCGAAGCGGCTCGCCGACAACGGGCTGACCGCGGGCGACGTCGTGAACGCGCTGACCGCGCAGAACGTGCAGGTCGCCGCGGGCGCGATCGGCGCGCCGCCGACGAACGGCCATCAGGAGACGGAGTACTCGGTGCTCGCGACGGGGCGGCTGCACGACGCGGCGCAGTTCGCGAACATCGTGCTCAAGACGAACCCCGACGGCGGCTTCGTGAAGGTCCGCGACGTCGGGCGCGTCGTGCTCGGCGCGGAGAACTACTCGGGCTCGCTGTGGTTCAACGGCGACGAGGCGATCGGGCTCGGGATCCTGCAGCTGCAGAGCGGGAACGCGCTGGCGGTCTCGCAGCAGGTCCGCTCGACGATGGACCGGCCCTCCGCGAAGTTCCCCGCCGGAGTGAGCTACAAGGTGGCGTTCGACACCAGCGACTTCGTCCGCGAGTCGATCAAGGAGGTCGTGATCACGCTGCTGGTCGCGATCGGGCTGGTCGTGCTCGTGATCTTCCTGTTCCTCCAGGACTGGCGCACGACGCTGATCCCGGCGCTCACGATCCCGGTCTCGCTGATCGGGACGTTCTTCCTGATGAAGGTGCTGGGGTTCTCGATCAACACGCTCACGCTCTTCGGGCTGACGCTGGCGACCGGGCTCGTCGTCGACGACGCGATCGTCGTCATCGAGAACATCGCGCGCTTCATCCAGGAGAAGGGGATGCCGCCGCTCGAGGGCGCGCGCGAGGCGATGAGCGAGATCACCGGCGCGGTCCTCGCGTCCTCGCTGGTGCTGCTCGCGGTCTTCGTCCCGGTCGCGTTCTTCCCGGGGACCACCGGCCAGCTCTACAAGCAGTTCGCGCTGACGATCGCGTGCTCGATCACGATCTCCCTGTTTTGCGCGCTGACGCTCACGCCGGTGCTCTCGTCGCTGCTGCTCGGGCGCACCGTGCGCCGGGAGAGCCGGTTCTTCCGGCCGGTGAACCGCGTGATCGCCGCGACGCGTTCCGGGTATCACCGCGCGCTGCCGTGGGTGATGCGCCGCCGCGCGCTGGTGCTCGTCGTCTTCGCGCTGCTGCTCGGCGTTACCGGGTACGTCTACACGACCACGCCGACGGCGTTCATCCCCGACGAGGACCAAGGGTTCGCGATCGTGAGCGCGCAGCTTCCCGAAGGGACGGCGATCGACGTCACCCACCGGGTGCAGCGCGACATCGAGCAGGTGCTGCGCGATCAGCCCGAGATCTCCGACGTCTTCGACGTGGCCGGGTTCAGCTTCACCGGCTCGGGCTCCAACAAGATCACGATGTTCATTCGGCTGAAGCCGTGGGGCGAGCGGCCGGGCGGGCAGCACACGCTCGCGGCGGTGAAAGACCGCGTGAACTACCGGCTCTTCACCGATTTCAAGACGAAGCATCCGGACGTGCTCGCGTTCGCGATCCAGCCGCCGTCCATTCCGGGGCTGGGGTTCCAGGCCGGGTTCACGTACGAGCTGGAGGACCGCGCGAACCAGGGGATCCCGGCGCTCGACGCGGCGTCGAAGATGCTGATCTATCCGGCGTACGCGCCGGGGTCGCCGCTCTCGGGCGTCTACACGACGTTCCGCACCGACAAGCCGACGATCCTCACCGACGTCAACCGTGACAAGGCTTCGCAGCTCGGCGTCTCGCTGCCGTCGCTGTTCAACACGATGCAGGTCTATCTCGGCTCGGTCTACGTGAACGACTTCGACATGAACGGGAAGGCGTACCGCGTGTACGTGCAGGCCGACACGCCGTACCGTTCGCGCGTCTCCGATCTGCAGAGCATCTACGTGCACAGCGAGAACCCGCTGATCGTGAACGGGCAGCTCGTGACGCCGCCGGCGATCCCGATCACGGCGCTGGTGAACATCACCGAGATCAAGGCGCCGCCGGTGATCACGCACTTCAACCTGTACCGCTCCGTCGAGATCAGCGGTTCGCCGGCGCAGGGTCACGGGTCCGGCGAGGCGCTCGCGACGATGGACAAGTTCGCGCAGAACCTGCCGCCGGGCTTTGCGACCGAGTGGAGCGGGATCTCGCGCGAGCAGATCGAGGGCGGCGCTCAGGCGGCGGTCATCTTCGCGCTCGGGATCGTGTTCGTGTTCCTCGTGCTCTCGGCGCAGTACGAGTCGTTCGCCGATCCGCTGATCATCCTGCTCGCGGTCCCGCTCGCGCTGCTCGGCGCGTTCGGCGGGTTGATCGTGCGGCATTTCTTCTCGGACGTGTTCGCGCAGGTCGGGTACGTGATGCTGATCGGTTTGGCGTCGAAGAACGCGATTCTGATCGTGGAGTTCGCGAATCAGCTCAGGGAGCAGGGGGTCGATACCGTGAACGCCGTGATGCGCGCGGCGGAGACGCGGTTGCGGCCGATCCTCATGACGTCGATCGCGTTCGTGCTCGGCGTGACGCCGCTGGTGTTCGCGACCGGCGCGGGGAGCGGGGCGCGGAACTCGCTCGGCACGGCGGTGTTCGGCGGGATGATCCTTTCGTCGGCGCTGAACCTGTTCATCACGCCGGTGTTGTATGTGTTCATTGCGAACCTCGAGGACCGGTTCGGGTTCGGGCGTGGGAAGCATACGCCGCCGGCGGACGGCGTCGGCGGGAATGGGCCCGTTGCGCCGGTTCCGGCGCGGAGTCCGCAGACGGGGCGCGTCGTTTCGCCGACCACTCCGTAGGTTGCGTGCTCGGTGGCGGCGGCGTCGGTGCGACGACGCTGCGCCGGGGACGCTCCCTGCGCGCATCCTGCGCTCCGGTCGCTCGGCGCTCCGTCGCTCTCGCGCATCCTGCGCTCCGCGACTACGCGACGCCCCGGCGCACCGTCATCGCACCGACACCGCAGGCACGATGTCCGCGTTTGGGTTAAGGGCGATCGTTCAGGAGATCGCTGACGGTTTCGATCGATGATAACCAGCATGCGGTTTCGGGTGACCGCCATGAGATGATCTTGGAGATTCGGCGGTACTCGGCGCTGATTTCGTACGCGAAGATCGGCTCGTGATGTGCCACGCGATTGCGGAGTTTTCGCACTGCCGTAAGCTGTTCGTGCAGTAAGCGTCGAGCGGCGGGTGCCGACAGCGTTCGGGGCAGGTGTGCGAATGTCGTCAAGAGCCAGGGATTCCAGAGGCGGCGATCGTTTCGTGCGGTCAACATCGCGACCAGAACATCAACTTCAGCTCGGGGATGACGGCCGTTCCCGTGTGTCGTTTGCGGGCCGAGACGAGATCGTGGAAGGGACTGTATCCGGTCGTCGGACGCGGGAGGCTGGCTTCCAACGCACTGCCTGCGGAATACCATGACGTACCGTAGACGCGTTCTATGACGTCCAGGATCGCGTTACGGACGACGATTTCGCAGATGTGCAGCGGGACCAGGAGTGCTGCGCTCATGCGAGCGTTCCACGCATAGAGCGCCAGTGCACGGCGTCTGTTGCCATCGGCTGTCTCCAGATACGCGGTTAGACGCGGTTCGGATAGTGCCGAGCAGGTTGCACGAAGTTCGGCTGCGTTCATGCGGATCGCGCTTGACGGCGACCGGTCGGCGGTGATATCCTCGGTGTCGGGAGCCCTGGGACTTTGTTGGCGCAAGCCTCCCCCCGGGGACGCACGTAGAACAGCCCGCCGTGAGGCGGGCTGTTCGCATATCTCGTTCCGGGATCGACGCGGCACATCGTACTGAGGCGAGTGCCCTCGTTGCCGGCGTCTTATCCCGCCCAGACGGTGTTCCGCGGAGGACGTCTCCGTGGCTGGGGGCGGGGCGTACGCTTCGATTGCGTACTGCGCGAGCATGCGTTGGGCGTTGAAATGGCTTGCGTTGAAGGCGATTGCGCCGCGCATTGTCGTGAGGTACTGGTCGCGGGTGTGGGTGTAGCCGGGGAGGATCGTCGTTTCTAGGAGATTGTAGAGGGCGTCGGCGGTTCGGGCGTCGTCGGTGCCGGTTTCGGCGTCGATGGACCAGCCGGTGATGCCGTCTAGGGCGCCCTCGATCCACCAGCCGTCCATCACCGACAGGCTCGGGACGCCGTTGAGCGCCGCCTTCATGCCGCTCGTGCCGGAGGCTTCATTTGGAGGGCGCGGGGTGTTGAGCCAGAGGTCGGCGCCGGACGTCAGTGAGGCGCCCCAGCTCATGTCGTAGTTTTCTACGTAGACGATCTCGACGTCGCCGGAGAGTGCGTGCGCGGTGCCGACGATGTGGCGGATCATCGCCTTGCCGTCCCAGTCGCGCGGGTGCGCCTTGCCGCCGAATACGAGCTGGATACCGCCGAAGCGGCGGGCGATTGCGGCGAGGCGGTCGGGGTCGTACAGGATCAGGTCGTTCCGTTTGTATGCCGTCGCGCGGCGCGCGATTCCGATCGTGAAGCGGTTCGGGTCGAGCAGTTTGCCGCTCGCGTGGGCGATGCGTTCGATGAGCGCGTGCTTCGCGGATACGTGCGCGGTCGCGATCTCCTCGAGCGGGATGCCGGCGGCTTGGCGGAGTTGCCAGTTGTCGCGGCGCCAGCCCGGGAGGCGGCGGTCGAAGAGGTCTTGGAACGGCGGCGCGGTCCACGTGCCGGCGTGGACGCCGTTCGTGATCGCGTGGATCTCCGCGCCGGGGAACATCGCGCGCGAAACCTCGCCGTGTTTCATCGCGACCGCGTTCGTGAAGCGCGACGCGCGCATCGCGAGGTGCGTCATGTTCAGCGTGTCGCCTTCGATCAGGTCGAGGGCGCGCAGCGTCGCGAGGCGGTCGCTGCCGAGGACCTCGTGCGCGAGGGCGGCGTCGAAGCGGTCGTGGCCGGCCGGGACCGGCGTGTGCGTCGTGAAGACGCAGCGCTCGCGGACGCGCGCGAGGTCGTCGTGCGCCGGCATGCCGTGTGCGTTCGCGCGGAGGCGGTCGAGCAGCGCGAGCACCAGCAGCGCGGAGTGGCCTTCGTTCATGTGGTACGTCGCGATCGCGTCGTGGCCGAGCGCGCGCAGCATCGCCACCGTGCCGAGGCCGAGCAGCGTCTCTTGTTCCAGTCGATAGCGCGCGTCGCCGCCGTAGAGCGCGCGCGTCAGACCACGGGCCGCTTCGTCGTTCTCGGGGCGGTCGGTGTCGAGGAAGTACACCGGGACGCTGCCGTCGACGCCGTGCACGCGGAAGCGCCATGCGCCGACCGCGACGTCGCGGCCGGAGATCGGGATCGTCACGACCGGCGCGAGCGGTTCGAGCGCGTCTTCCAGGCGCCACGGTTGCGGCTCTTCATGTTGTTCGCCCGAGGCGTCGAGGCTCTGGCGGAAGTAGCCTTCGCGATAGAGCAGCGTCACGCCGGCCATCGGGTACGCCGCGTCGGCGGCGGCGCGGACGACGTCGCCGGCGAGGACGCCGAGGCCCCCGCTATACGTCGCCACGTTCGTGGCAACGGCGATCTCCATCGACACATATGCCACGGTCGGTTCGTTCATGCTGCTTCTTCGTTCGGATGTCAGGCGGATTCGGATGAGTGCTGCGATGCGTACGCGGCGAGCCACGGCGCGGTCGTGTACAGCCGGCCTTCGCGGCGGACGACGCGCAGTCGTCCTCGCTGAGCCGCTTTGTAAAGACGATCTGGCTTGCCGTCCGCGGCGAACGCCGCGAGCGGGCGCAGCTCGCCGGCCGGCTCGACCGCGTCGCGGATCCGTTCGAGCCCGCGCGCGAGCGCTACACCGACAACGCGCGCGAGGACCGATGCGTCGCCGGCGAGCGCGGCGCGCAGCGCGGCGGCGTACGCGCGCCGGGCGCGCGCGTCGAAGACGATCGGCGGCAGGCCGCGCCGGTACGCGAGCAAGTTCGCGACCAGCCGCGCGACGCGGCCGTTCCCGTTCGGGAACGGCTGGAGCCGCACGAGGCGGGCGATCGCGCGCGCCAGCGCGAGCGGGGCCGGGGCGTCGGCGTCGAGCGCGAGGCGCCCGACGTAGGTCTCCGTCTCGAACGGGACGAGCCAGTGCGGCGGCGGGACCGTCCCGTCCGCGAGCGGCGGGACCGTCCGCGTCCGCCAGGCGCCGGCATCCTCGGAGAGTCCCCGCACGGCGAGCCGGTGGAGCGTGCGCAGGTCCTCGGTCCTGACCGGCCCGCGCCGCGCGCCGTGCTGCGCGGCCCAGGCCGCGGCCTCCGCGTAGTCGCGGACGGTGAGGTAGTCCTCGAAGCGGTGGCCGCCCAGCGCGCGGCCGCGCTCGAGCAGCGCCCGGACCTCGGTCAGGTCGAGCCGCGCCCCGGCGAGCCGCGCGGAGCCGACAACCTCTTCCAGGCGAAGCGCCGCGAAGGCATCACGAAGCGCCCCGGACGGCGGCGCAGCCCGGACGACCGCCGCCAGCGCCTCGATCCGGGTCGCGATCTGTCCAATCGCCTCCATTTCGTTTCTGTTGGACATGTAGGCCGCATGTTCCGGGTCCGATCTCCGGTACGATGGCTCGGATGACGGACTACCTCTCGGCGCTGCGCGACCGCGTGCTCCTCTTCGACGGGGCGATGGGCACGCAGCTCATGGCGCTGCACCTCACCGACGACGACTTCGGCGGTCCGTCCTACCACGGGTGCAACGAAGCGCTCGTCCTGACCCGGCCCGACCTGATCGAGCAGATCCACCGCGACTACTTCGCGGCCGGCGCGGATGTCGTCGAGACCGACTCGTTCACCGCCTCGCGGCTGAAGCTCGACGAGTACGGGCTGGGCGCCAAGACGCGCGAGGTCAACCTCGCCTCCGCCCAAATCGCCCGCCGCGCCGCCGACGCGTACTCGACGCCCGAGCAGCCGCGCTTCGTCGCCGGCTCGCTCGGCCCGACCGGGATGCTGATCTCCTCGTCCGATCCCGCGCTCTCGAAGATCACGTTCGACGAGCTCGCCGACCTGTATGAAGAGCAGTCGGCCGCGCTGATCGAGGGCGGCGTCGATCTGCTGCTGCTCGAGACGAGTCAGGATCTGCTAGAGATGAAGGCCGCGATCGCCGGGATCACGCGCGCGTTCGCGAAGGGCGCGCGCCGCGTCCCGATCCAGGCGCAGGCGACGCTCGACGTCACCGGCCGCATGCTGCTCGGCACCGACATCAGCGCGGTCTGCGCGACGCTCGACGCGCTCCCGATCGACGTCATCGGCCTCAACTGCTCGACCGGCCCCTCGCACATGCGCGATCCGATCCGTTATCTCGTGGAAGCGTCGCGCTGCTTCGTCAGCGTCATCCCGAACGCCGGGCTGCCGAAGATGGGGCCGAAGGGCGAGACCATCTACCCCGAGATGCCGGACGAGATGGCCGCGGAGCTGCACGCGTTCGTGCGCGAGCTCGGCGTGAACGCGATCGGCGGCTGCTGCGGGACGACGCCCGCGCACATCGCCGCGTTCCGCGCCGGACTCGACGCGCTGCGCGCGTCCGGGCACACGCCGCGCATCCCCGAACCGAAGCCGCTGCAGTACGCGGCGTCCGCGATGACCGCCGTCGCGCTGAAGCAAGAAGGGACGGTGCTGCTGATCGGCGAGCGCGTCAACAGCCAGGGCTCGCGCAAGATCAAGCGGCTCTTGCTCGCCGACGACTACGACGAGATCACGATGGTCGCGCGCGGCCAGGTCGAAGGCGGCGCGCACCTGCTCGACATCTGCACCGCGCTCACCGAGCGCACCGACGAAGACGTGCAGATGGCGACGATCGTGAAGCGCCTCGCGCAGTCGGTCCCCGCGCCGCTCGTGATCGACTCGACCGAGCCGAAGGTGATCGAGGCCGCGCTGAAGATCTACGCGGGCCGCCCGGTCGTGAACTCGATCCATCTCGAGAACGGCCGGACGAAGGTCGACTCCGTGATGCCGCTGGTGAAGGAAGCCGGCGCCGCGGTCGTCGCGCTGACGATCGACGAGACCGGGATGGCGAAGACCGCGCAGCGCAAGCTGGAGATCGCGCAGCGCATCCACGACATCGTCGTCCACGAGTACGGTCTCCCGCCGGGCGCGCTGATCTTCGACGATCTCACCTTCACGCTGGCGACCGGCGACGCGGAGTACATCGACTCTGCGGTCGAGACGATCGAAGGGATTCGCCTCATCAAGCGCGAGCTGCCGGGCGTGCTCACCTCGCTCGGCGTCTCCAACGTCTCGTTCGGGCTGAAGCCGGCGGCGCGGCACGTGCTGAACTCGGTGATGCTGCACCACTGCGTCGAGGCCGGCCTCGACATGGCGATCGTCAACGCCGCGGAGATCACGCCGTACGCCGAGATCGACGCGCAGGAGCGCGAGCTCTGCGACGACCTCGTGCTGAACCGCCGCGCCGACGCGCTGCAGCGCGTGATCGAGCACTTCGAGGCGAAGGTCGTCGTCCCGGGCGGCGCCGCCGCGCAGGCCGACGACGAGGCGGACGCGCCGGTCGAGACGCGGATCCACAACGCGATCCTGCGCCGGCGCAAGGACGGGATCGAGGCGAAGATCGACGAGGCGTTGCAGAAGCGCGATCCCGTCGACGTGCTCAACAACGTGCTGCTGCCGGCGATGAAGGAGGTCGGCGACAAGTTCGGCGCGGGCGAGCTGATCCTGCCGTTCGTGCTGCAGTCCGCCGAGGTGATGAAGAAGGCCGTCGCGCACCTCGAGCAGTTCCTCGAGCGCAAGGAGGGCGTGAGCAAGGGCGTCGTGGTGCTCGCGACGGTATTCGGCGACGTGCACGACATCGGCAAGAACCTGGTCGGCACGATCCTCTCGAACAACGGTTACACCGTGCACGACATCGGCAAGCAGGTTCCGGTGAACACGATCCTCGACAAGGCGGTCGAGGTGAACGCCGACGCGATCGGCCTCTCCGCGCTGCTGGTCTCGACCTCGAAGCAGATGCCGGCGCTGGTGAAGGAGCAGGCCTCGCGCGGGCTCACCTACCCGGTCGTGATCGGCGGAGCCGCGATCAACCGCGACTTCGGCCGCCGCGTCGCGTACGCCGCGGGCGAGCACTTCTTCGACCCGGGCGTCTTCTACGCGAAGGACGCGTTCGAGGGTCTCGACCTGATGGACGCGCTCACCACCGAGACCGCGCGCGAACAGCTGGTCGAGCGCGTGCGCCGCGAAGCCGCCGCGTTGCGCGTGAAGGACGCGGGCGCGCTCGCCGCGCCGTCGGCGAACGGGAAGACCGCGCGCGCGGATATCGGCGTCGCGGAGGTTCCGCGCGCGCCGTTCCTCGGCGCACGCACGCTGCT
This sequence comes from Candidatus Elarobacter sp., assembly GCA_036264835.1. Lineage (GTDB taxonomy): Bacteria > Vulcanimicrobiota > Vulcanimicrobiia > Vulcanimicrobiales > Vulcanimicrobiaceae > Vulcanimicrobium. The sequence goes on along the minus strand of DATAQE010000098.1, from coordinate 514 downwards.
CCACGTCGATCCGCGCGAGCTGTGGGACTGCTTCGATCTGAAAAGCCTTTACCGGCTGTCGTGGGGCGGTGCGAGCGTGAAGGGCGCCGAGTGGGAGCGGCTCGTCGCCGAGGAGTTCGAGCCGCGGCTGCGCCGCTACGAGGCGATGGCCGAACGCGAGCCGTTCCTCGACCCGCGCGTCGTGTACGGCTATTTCCCGGCGGCGGGGAGCGGCGACGACGTGATCGTGTACGATCCGAACGACCGCACGCGCGAGATCGCGCGCTTCACGTTCGCGCGCCAAGCCGGCGGGGAGCACCTCTGTCTCGCCGACTACCTGCGCGAGCCGGAGAACGGCGGCGCGAGCGACGTGATCGCGCTGCAGGTCGTCACCGTCGGCGCGGAGGCGTCACGGCGCACCGAGTCGCTGCAAGCGAAGAACGACTACAGCGAGGCCTACTACCTGCACGGCTTCTCCGTGCAGTCCGCCGAGGCGCTCGCCGAGCGCACGCACCGCCGCATCCGCGAGGAGCTC
>DATAQE010000092.1:0-20563 GCA_036264835.1 Candidatus Elarobacter sp. | reverse complement strand
AGAAGACGCAGAACACCAAGACGCGTCAGAAGATCTCCGAGTTCGGCCGCCAGCTGCGCGAGAAGCAGAAGATGCGCCGCTACTACGGCGTGCACGAGACGCAGTTCTCGAACTACTTCCACCAAGCGCAGCGCGTCAAGGAGAAGACCGGCGCGACGTTCCTGCAGCTCCTCGAGCGCCGTCTGGACAACGTCGTCTACCGCCTCAACCTGGCGCAGAGCCGCCCGCAGGCGCGCCAGCTCGTCACGCACCGCCACTTCCGCCTGAACGGCCGCATCGTCAACGTGCCGTCGATCATCGTGAAGGCCGGCGACGTCATCTCGATCGCCGACCGCTCGATGAAGTCCGACCTGCTTCAGGCGAACATCGAGACCGCGAAGAACCGCCGCCACCCCGAGTGGCTCGAGTTCAGCGAGACCGACAGCACGGCGCGCGTCCTCGCGCTCCCGTCGCGCGAACAGATCGATACGCCGGTCGACGAACAGTTGATCGTCGAGTTCTACAGCCGTTAAGAGCCTGAATCAAACCACCCTGCACCGTTAGGCGTCCGATCGTGGCCCTTGGCTCATCCTTCGACAGGCTCAGGATGACATTGGGGCTGCGGATAACGTAAACGGAGAAAGACCGATCAGAAACAGATGACCGTCCTCGAAGCGCCCGCCGGCGCCAACATCGAAGTCCGCGAACGCCGCGAGAACTACGCCAAGTTCGTGATCGAGCCGCTGGAGCGCGGCTTCGGGATCACGCTCGGCAACGCGCTGCGCCGCGTCCTGCTCTCGTCGATCCCCGGCGCCGCCGTCACCTACGTCAAGATCGACGGCGTGCTCCACGAGTTCTCCACGATCAACGGCGTCGTCGAAGACACCGTCGACCTGCTGCTCAACCTCAAGGGCCTCCCGATCAAGCTGAACACGGAAGACCCGAAGGTGCTCTCGCTGACCGTGAGCGGCTCGAAGGAAGTCACCGCGGGCGACATCGCCCCCGACGCCGACGTCGAGATCCTGCAGCCGAACTACCACATCGCGACGCTCTCGAAGAAAGACGCGAAGCTCTCGATGGAGATCGGCGTCGAGAAGTCGCGCGGCTACGTCACCAGCGACAAGCAGCGCAACATCGAGCACATGATCGGGCTGATCCCGATGGACTCGATCTTCTCGCCGATCCGCAAGGTGAACTTCACCGTCGACGACACGCGCGTCGGCCAGTCCGTCGACTTCGACCGCCTCACGCTCGAGATCGAGACCAACGGCTCGATCACCCCCGACGACGCGCTCTCCGAAGCCGCGCAGATCCTCACCGAGGAGCTCCGCCTCTTCATCGGTTTCTCCACCGAGGAGAAGCCGGTCGCGACGGCGCCCGCGAGCGAGTGGGACGTCCCGGTCGAGACGCTCAACCTCTCGGTCCGCTCGTTCAACTGCCTCAAGCGCGCCGGCATCTCGAAGGTCTCCGAACTGCTCGACATGACGGAAGACGAGATCATCAAGATGCGTAACTTCGGCAAGAAGTCGCTCGACGAGATCAAGCAAGTACTGGAGGAGCGGGGACTCTCGCTCCGCCAGTCCTAACACCGCCGCCCCGCCGGGATAAGGAACATGCCGCACCAAGTCGCCAACAAGCGCCTCTCGCGCACGGACGGTCACCGCAAGGCTCTGCTGCGCAACCTCGCGACGTCGTTCTTCAAGCACGAGAAGATCGAGACGACCTCGACCAAGGCGAAAGAGATCACCAAGGTCGTCGAGCGCCTCATCACGCAGGCTCGCCGCGGCGACCTGCATTCGCGGCGCCTCGTCGCGGCGTACCTCACCGAGGAAGCCGTCGCGAAGAAGCTCTTCGACCAGATCGCGCCCTCGCTGAAGGACAAGACCGGCGGCTACACGCGCATCACCAAGTCGCGCGTCCGCCCCGGCGACGCGGCCGAACTGTCGATCCTGGAGCTGGTCAAGTAGCTTCGTAACGAGATCGTTTCCCGACCGCCGGCGGAGGGGGCGTCCCCTAGCCAGCGGCCGGGAATCTCGCTACAGTAGGGGCTACCCTCTATGCTAGTCACGACGGCCGCGGACGACCCGCTGAGTCTGACCTCGATCACGCGATCGTTCGTCGCGGACAGCATCACGCCGATCTCCGCATACCTCGCCCTGGCCCAGCCGGGGCGTTCGTGTTTGCTGGAGTCGGTGGAGGGGACCGAGCGGATCAGCCGGTTCTCGTTCATGGGCCTCGACTACCTCGAGGCCTTCGGCATCGACCGCGACCCGGCGATGCTCGAGCGCATCCGTGCCGCGATGGCGCGCTACACGCTCGACCGCAGCGATCTGCCGTTCCCCGGCGGCGCGGTCTGCGTCTTCACCTACGATGCGGCGCGCGCGCTGGAACCGACGGTTCGCTACGAGGCGATGCCGCCCGCCGACGTGCGCTTCGGCGACGCGCTGGTGGTGATCCCCGGGACGTGGCTGGTGTTCGACCACTTCACGCACCGCGTCACGCTGATCGGCTTCGCGCGCGGTGAAGAAGAACGCGCGGCGGTCGACGCGCGCCTCGACGCGTACGTGACACGCCTGCTCGACCAGCGCCCGACGATCCCGGGCGCCGTGCGCGCGGACGGCCCGGTCACCGCGTCGATGGACGAAGCGACGTACCTCGACGCCGTCGCGCGCGCGAAGCGCTCCATCTACGACGGCGACGCGTACCAGCTGCAGGTCGGGATCCGCTTCTCGTGCCCGCTGGCGGGGACGGCGTTCGACTTCTACCGGCAGATCCGCGCGCGCAACCCCTCGCCGTACATGTTCTTCGTCGAGCACGACGGCCGCGCGGTCTTCGGCGCCTCGCCTGAGTTTCTCGTCCGCCTCGACGGCCGTACCGCGCGCATCCGCCCGCTCGCCGGAACGCGCCCGCGCAACGCCGATCCCGACGAAGACGCGCGCATCGCCGACGAGCTCCTCGCCGACGAGAAAGAGCGCGCCGAGCACGTGATGCTGGTCGACCTCGCGCGCAACGACCTCGGTGCGGTGTGCGCCACGGGAACGGTGCGCGTCGACGAGCTCATGGTGATCGAGCGCTACTCGCACGTGATGCACATCGTCTCGAACGTCGTCGGCGAGCTGCGCGACGACAAGGACGCGCTCGACCTCTTCGCCGCCTCGTTCCCCGCCGGCACGGTAACGGGAACGCCGAAGATCCGCGCGATGCAGCTGATCGACAGCCTCGAACCGGTCGCGCGCGGATTCTACGCCGGCAGCGTCGCGCACATCGACTTCGACGGCGACCTCGACTCGTGCATCATCCTGCGCTCGGTCGCCGTCGCAAACGGCCGCGCCTACTGGCAGGCCTCGGCGGGAATCGTCGCCGACAGCGACCCGCGCAGCGAATACGCCGAAGTCTTCGCGAAAACGGCGATCGTCCGCGCCGTCTTGGGCCTCGAACGATGACCCGGCCCAATGTCACCCTGAGCCTGTCGAAGGGTGAGCCAACGCCACCACAGGCGCCGCGATGAAACTCCTACTCGTCGACAACTACGACTCGTTCACGTGGAATCTCGCGCACCTCTTCGGCGCGATCGACGGCGTCGAGGTCGACGTGATCCGCAACGACGACGACCGGCTCGCGGACGGCGTCACCGCGCGCTACGACGGCGTGATCGTCGGCCCCGGCCCGGGCCGCCCGGAGTCCGCGGGCCGCACGATGGCGATCGTGCGCGAGGCGGCGCGCGAAAAGCGCCCGCTCTTCGGCGTGTGCCTGGGCCTGCAGGCGATCGGCGAAGCCTTCGGCGGCCGCGTCGTGCACGCGCCGCGCCAGATGCACGGCAAAACCTCGCAGGTCACGCACGACGGCCGCGGCGCCTTCGCCGGACTCCCCTCGCCGTTCACCGCGACGCGCTACCACTCGCTGGTCGTCGACCACGACGGCTTCCCCGCCGAGCTCCGGGCCAACGCCGTCAGCGAAGACTCGGTGATCCAAGGCCTCGAGCACCGCGAGCTCCCGATCGCCGGCGTGCAGTTCCACCCGGAGTCGGTGCTCACGCCCGAAGGCCGCGCGCTCGCGGAGAACGTCGTGCGCGGGATGCGCGGATGAGCACCGACGCGTACCCCGCGCTACTGCGCGGCGTCCTCGCCGGGCACCACCTCTCTTCGGATGAGATGGCGAGCACGATCGGCGCGATCATGGACGAGACGCTCTCGCCGGTCCGCGCCGCCGCGCTGCTCGCCGCACTCGCCGCAAAGGGCGAGACGGTCGACGAGGTCGTCGGCGCCGCGCGCGCGATGCGCGAGCGCAGCGTTCGCGTCGAGCACGACCTCCCGCTGGTCCTCGACGTCGTCGGCACCGGCGGCGACAACGCCCACACGATCAACATCTCGACGATGGCGGCGTTCGTCGTCGCCGGCTGCGGCGTCCCGGTCGCGAAACACGGCAACCGCGCCGCCTCGAGCGCCTGCGGGAGTGCCGACGTGCTGGAAGCGCTCGGCGTGAACATCGACCGCTCGCCGGACGCCTCCGCGCAGATCCTGCGCGCGCACAACATCGCGTTCCTGTTCGCGCAGCGGCACCATCCCGCGATGCGCGCGGTCGGCCCGATCCGCCGCGAGCTCGGCGTGCGCACCGTCTTCAACGTCCTCGGCCCGCTCACGAACCCGGCCGGCGCGAACCGCCAGGTCGTCGGCGTCGCGCGCCCCGAGCACGTCGCGCTCGTCGCCGACGCGCTGCGCGCGCTCGGCGCCGAAGCCGGCGCGGTGATCCACGGCGAGGACGGCCTCGACGAGATCTCCGGCGAGGCGCCGACCGACGTCGCGCAGTTCGACCGCACCGGGATGCGCCGCTGGACGCTCGTCCCCGCGGAGTACGGCGTCCGCGCCTCGCGCGCGGAGATCCGCGGCGGCGACGCGCGCGTGAATGCCGAGGCGGTGCTCGCGATCCTGGGCGGCGAGCGCAGCCCGCGCGCCGACCTGGTGATGCTCAACGCCGCGCTCGCGCTCGTCGTCGCGGGTGAGGCGGTCGACGTGCACGACGGTATGGTGCGCGCGCGGACGTCGGTCGAGACCGGCCGCGCGACGGCCGCATTGGACGCATTGCGAGGACGACACGAATCCGATCGCTCGGGGCTCGAGGTGACGACTGCATGACCGATATGCTCGAGAAGCTCTACGCCGCCAAAGCGGAGGTGCGGGCCGCGGACGAAGCGCGCGAGCCGCTCGCGCAGCTCCGCGAGCGCGCGCAGAGCCGCCTCGCCGAACGCCGCGCTTTCCGTAGCGCGCTGGCGAGCGCGCGCGGCCCGGCGATCATCGCCGAGATCAAACGCGCCTCGCCCTCGGTCGGACTCATCGTGCCGCACCTCGACCCCGCCGAGGTCGCGCGCGAGTACCAAGCCGCCGGCGCCGACGCCGTCAGTGTCCTCACCGAATCCGACCACTTCCTCGGCGACCTCGCGTACGTCGACGTCGCGCGCGCCGCGACGAAGCTGCCGATCCTGCGCAAGGACTTCCTGAGCACACGCTACGAGGTCGTGCAGTCCGCGGCGTACGGCGCCGACGCAATCCTCGCGATCGTCGCCGGGCTCACCGACGGCTGCATCGCGGAGATGATCGAAGAGGCGCGCCGCTACGCGATGGACGTGCTGGTCGAAGTCCACACCGAAGCGGAGCTCTACCGCGCACTGGCGGCGGGCGCGAAGCTGCTCGGCATCAACAACCGCAACCTGCACACGTTCGAGACCGACCTCGCGGTCACGGAAGAACTCCTCCCGCTCGTCCCCGCGGGCACGGTCGTGATCAGCGAGAGCGGCGTGAAATCGCAGGACGACGTCCGCCGCCTCGTCGAGCACGGGGCCCGCGGCGTCCTCGTCGGCGAGTCGCTGATGCGCGCCGCCGACAAGAGCGAAGCGATCCGCGCCTTGAAGGGTGCCGTCCCGGTTTGACCAGCACTGCGCGCACCCGGGTGAAGATCTGCGGCTGCACGAGCCCCGCCGACGTCGCGATCGCCGTCGACGCGGGCGCCGATGCGGTCGGCGTCATCCTCGCCGAGGAGTCGGAACGCCGCGTCTCGATCGAACGCTTCCACCAGATCGCGGAGAGCGTCCCCGCGCTGGTGACGCTCGTCGCGGTCTTCGTCGACCCGCCCGCGCCGCTGGTCGACGAGGCACTGAAAGCCGGCGCGATCCCGCAGTTCCACGGCTACGAACCGGCCGACGCGTGCGAAGCGTTCGCCGCAGGCCCCTATCTGAAGGCCTATCACGTCCGCCCGGACCACGTGCAGACGCGCAAGACCTTCGAGGCCCTCGCGCGCCCGTTCGAGCACGCCACCTGGCTTTTCGACACCGTCGGCGAGAGCGGCCGCAGCGGCGGCACCGGCCGCACCTTCACCTGGCAGATCGCGCGCGAGCTGGCCGGCGACCGGCCTTTCGTCGTCAGCGGCGGCCTCACGCCGGAGAACGTCGGCGAGTGCGTCCGCACCGTGCGCCCGTACGCGGTCGACGTCCGCAGCGGCGTCGAGACGAACGGCGCCAAGGACGCATCGAAAGTACGCGCGTTCGTCGAAGCGGTCCGCGAAGCGGACGCACAGATCCTCACCACATCATGACCACCGAATCACAACAACAGCAAAACCTTCCCGACGCGCGCGGCTACTTCGGCCGCTTCGGCGGCGTCTTCGTCCCCGAAGTCCTCATCGAGGCGCTCGCGCAGCTCGAGCGCGCGGCGAGCGAGGCGTTTGCCGATCCGGCGTTCCACGCGGAGATGAGCGGGCTGCTCCGCGACTACGTCGGCCGCCCGTCGCCGATCTACCACGCCGAACGCCTCGTCGATGGCCCGCACGCGCCGATCGTCTTCAAGCGCGAAGACACGAACCACACCGGCGCGCACAAGATCAACAACACCGTCGGCCAAGCGCTGCTCGCGCGGCGCATGGGCAAACGCCGCCTGATCGCCGAGACGGGCGCCGGCCAGCACGGCGTCGCGACGGCGACGATCGGCGCGAAGCTCGGGATGCAGGTCGACGTCTACATGGGCGCCGTCGACGTCGAGCGCCAAGCGCTCAACGTCTATCTGATGAAGCTGCTCGGCGCGACGGTCTACCCCGTCGAGAGCGGGACCCGCACGCTGAAGGACGCGACCAACGAAGCGTTCCGCGAATGGGCCGCGCGCGTCGAGGACACGTTCTACGTGATCGGCTCGGTCGTCGGCGCGCACCCGTACCCCTATCTCGTGCGCGAGTTCCAGAAGATCATCGGGATCGAAGCGCGCGCGCAGATCCTCGAGCGCTACGGGCGTCTGCCGAGCGACGTCGTCGCGTGCGTCGGCGGCGGCTCGAACGCGATGGGCATCTTCCAAGGCTTCGTCGCGGACCCGGAAGTGAATCTCTGGGGCGTCGAAGCGGCGGGCCACGGCGTCCAGGCGATCGACACCGCCGCATCGCTCAACGCCGGGAGCGTCGGGATCCTGCACGGCTCGCGCAGCTACGTGCTGCAGGACGCCGAAGGCCAGGTCCGCGACACGCACTCCGTGAGCGCGGGCCTCGACTACCCCGGCGTCGGCCCCGAGCACTCGTATCTGAAGGACAGCGGCCGCGCGCGCTACGCCGCGGTCGACGACGCCGAAGCGCTCGCCGCGTTCCACCACACCGCGCGCCGCGAAGGGATCGTCCCCGCGCTCGAGTCCGCGCACGCGATCGCGTTCGCGCAGAAGCTCGCGGTCGAACGCGGCCCGAACGGCCTCGTGCTGGTGAACCTCAGCGGGCGCGGCGACAAGGACGTGCGGACCGTCGCCGCGCTCGAAGGCGTCGAGGTCTTGAAGTGATCGCGAGCGGCGGGATCGCGGACGTCTTCGCCCGCGCACGCGCGGAGCGCCGCGCCGCGCTGATCGGCTACGTCGTCGCCGGCGATCCCGACCGCGAGACCACGCTCGCCGTCCTCGACGCGATCACGCGAGCCGGCGTCGACCTCATCGAGCTCGGCATCCCGTACGGCGACCCGCTCGCCGACGGCCCGACGATCGCCGCGGCCGGACAGCGTGCGCTGAACGCCGGGATGACGCTCGCCGGCTCGATCGAGCTCGCCGCGGAAGCGCGCGCGCGCGGCGCCGCGCCGATCCTGTTCTTCACCTACGTCAACCCGGTCGACCGCTACGGCGCCGAACGCTTCGCGCACGACGCGCGCGCCGCCGGCGCGGTCGGCGCGGTCGTCCCCGACGTCCCGCTCGAGGAGCTCGACGCGTTCGCCCCGCCGCTCCGCGAAGCCGGGCTCGCGATCCCGCTGCTGATCGCGCCGACGACGCCGCCCGCGCGCGCCGCGCGGCTCGCCGCCGCGTCGACCGGCTTCGTCTACCTCGTCTCGCGGCTCGGCGTCACCGGCGCGCGCCGCGAGCCCGACGTCGCCTGGGTCGCCGCCGAGATCGAACGCCTCCGCCCGGCGACCGAGCTCCCGCTCACCGTCGGCTTCGGCATCTCCACGCCCGCGCACGCGGCAGCGGTCGGTGCGGTGGCGGACGGCGTCATCGTCGGCAGCGCGTTGGTCGATTCGTACGCAGGCGCGAGCGGCGCCGAGGCCGCGCGCCGCGCCGGCGAGTATGCTGCCTCGCTCCGAGCCGCACTGCCGGAACGCTGACCGCGGAATCGTACGTTCCGATACCACGACCGCACCCGCACGAGCGGTGCGGTTTTCGCCCGATTCGGCCCGTCTCGGAAGGATATCTTCGAGCGGACAATCATTAAGGGACGCAACTTCGTACCACCCCCGGAGGGACTCGATGCAGTATCGTCCGTTGTTGGTCGGCGCTCTCGCGCTCACCGTCGCGCTTGCTAGCAGCAGCGCCACCGTCCGGCCAGCCGCAGCCGCAGGCGACACGATCGTGTTCGGCTCGCCGATCTCGCTGACCGGTAGTTTGACCAAGGAAGGCCACCTCACCCAAGAGGGCTACGAGTTCTGGAAGAACTACGTCAACCAGCACGGCGGCCTCAAAGTTGGCGGCAAGAGCTACAAGGTCGACATCAAGTACTACGACGACGAGTCGAAGAACGACACGTCGGCCCAGCTCGCTGAGCGCCTGATCGACCAGGACCACGTGAACTTCATCCTCGGCCCGTACGGCTCGGGGACGAGCTTCACCGTCGCGCAGATCGCCGAGCGCAAGAAGATCCCGATGGTCGAAGGGAACGGCGCCGCCGAGAAGATCTTCAACCAGGGCTTCAAGTACACGTTCGGCGTGCTCTCGCCGGCGAAGCGCTACCTCGAGGGGATGCTCGAGATGGCGCACGCGGAGAAGCCGGCCGCGCAGACGGTCGCGATCACCGCGGCGAGCGACGCGTTCTCGCAAGAGGTCGCGCAAGGCGCGGCCGCGTGGGCGAACGCGCACGGGATGAAGGTCGTCTACAACAACAAGTATCCCGACACCGCGACGGACGTCTCCTCGCTGATCTCGGCGCTCAAGCAGCAGAATCCCGACATCATCCTGAACGCCGGCCACGTGCAGGACGCGCTGCTGGTGCAGAAGGGGCTCAAGGAGCAGAACGTCCCGGCGAAGGGCTACGGCTACACCGTCGGCCCCGACACTCCCGACTTCGTGAACTCGCTCGGCAAGGACGCGAACGACGTGCTGGGCGCCGCGCAGTGGTCGGAGGCGGTGAAGTACAAGGCCGACCGCCCGGGGTTCTACAAGACCGCCCCGGAGTACGCGAAGGCGTTCGAGGGCGTCTACCACCACGCGCCCGACTACCACAACGCCGAGTCGACCGCGGCGTGCCTGGCGTTCCAGTACGCGCTCGAGAACGCCGGCTCGCTCGATCCGGAGAAGGTGCGCGACGCGCTCGCGAAGCTCGACGTGACGACGTTCTACGGCATCCTGAAGTTCGACAGCCGCGGGCTCAACGTGTACAAGCCGATGGTCGTCAACCAGATCCAGAACGGCAAGCTGGTGACGGTGTGGCCGCGCGGGCTCGCGCAGGCGTCGCCGCGGTGGCCGGCGCCGCCGTGGGGCAAGCGCTGAGCACCGGAGCGCGCTGAATGCAGCTGCTGGCCCAGGATCTCGTCAACGGAATACTCGCGGGCGGGATCCTGGCCGTGGTGGCCCTCGGATTTTCGCTGGTCTGGGGCATCATGAACATCATCAACCTCGCGCATGGTGCGTTCATCATGCTCGGGGCGTACATCACCTATCAGCTGTTCGCGAGCTTCCATCTCGACCCGTTCCTCTCGCTCCCGATCTCGTTCGCCGCGCTGTTCGTCCTCGGGTGGCTGATCCAGCGCTACCTGATCAACTGGGTCGCGCGCGCGCCGATCCTCACCACGTTCCTGCTGACGTTCGGGCTGTCGCTGCTCATCGTCAACGTCGCGCTGATCATCTGGACCGGCGACACGCGCGGCGTGACGACGTCGTACTCCGGTGCGAACTTCACCGTCGCGGGCGTGACGGTGCCGTGGGCGAAGCTGTTCACGCTGCTGGTCGCGCTCGCGATCACCGGCGTGATGCAGCTGTGGCTCACCCGCTCGCGGACCGGCCGCGCCATCCGCGCTACTTCCATGGACATCGGGGCGGCGCAGCTCTCCGGCGTGCGCTCCGGCTCGATCTACGCGATCGTCTTCGCGCTCAGCGCCGGCCTCGCCGGCGTCGCCGGGACGCTGATCTCGCTCTCGTACGCGCTCACGCCGTCGATGGGCGACCCGTTCTTGATCAAGGCGTTCGTCGTCTGCGTGCTGGGCGGGCTCGGCTCGGTGCAGGGTGCGCTGATCGGCGGGCTCGTCTACGGGATCGTCGAGTCGTTCGCAACGCAGATCGACGTGACGATCGGGACGCAGCACATCAGCGGCTCGGGGCTGCAGGACGCGATCGCGCTCGTGGTCCTGCTCATCGTGCTGATCATTCGCCCGACCGGGATCGTCGGGAAGGCGACCGCGTAGCACCGATGGCCGACACCGCCGCGACGGTGACCGCGCTGCGCCGGATCGGGCTGGGCGGGATCACCGGAAGCCCGTACGCCTTCGCCGTCGCGCTCGTCCTGATGGCGCTGCTGCTCGCGGTCCCGCTGAGCCACAACGGCTACCTCGAGATCGTCTTCCGAAACATCCTGATGTACGCGACGATGGCGTACGGCTGGAACCTGATCGGCGGTTACACCGGCTACGTCTCGTTCGGCCAGGTCGCGTTCTTCGGGATCGGCGCGTACTGCGCGGCGGTGCTCTCGCAGCTCGGCATGAACAACCTCTTCGTCGACGTCCTGGTCGCGTGCGCGGTGAACGGCGCGTTCGCGACGCTCGTCGGCCTGCCGATCCTGCAGCTCAAGGGACACTACTTCGCGATCGCGACGCTCGGGATCGGCCTCGCGGTCACCGACATCATTGCGAACCTCGACGCGCTCGGCGGGACGAGCGGTCTGCGCGTGCAGCAAGTCGACGAGGCGCACTTCTCGATCTACTACTACGCGATGTGGCTCGTCGCGCTCGGCGCGATGCTGGCGACGTTCTTGATCGCGCGCTCGAAACTCGGCTATGCGTTCGTAGCGATCCGCGAGAACGAGGACGCTGCGGCGGTGCTCGGGATCAGCCCGCGCCGCTTCAAGATCACCGCCTGGGCGCTGAGCGCGATGATGGCCGGCTCGGCCGGCGCGGTCTTCGCCCCCGCGAACGGCTTCCTCGACCCGTCGATCGCGTTCTCGACCGACTCGAACGTCTTCCCGATCGTGATGGCGCTGCTCGGCGGGATCGGAACCGTCGCCGGCCCGTTCATCGGCTCGCTGATCCTCGCCGGCGCGAACGAGCTGCTGCAGCGTTACTTCATCAAGATCCACACGCTGTTCTTCGGTGCGATGATCGTGCTGGTCGTACTGCTGCTCCCGCGCGGCCTGGTGTGGCTATTCGGGCTGAAGGGCGGCGCGCGGACCTGGCTCAAGAGCCTCACGGCGTACAAGGCATGAGCGCGCAGGTGCAATCGCAGTCGCAGCCGTCCGGCGCGCAGGTCGCGCTGCGCATCGAGAACGTCGGGATGCGGTTCGGCGGGCTGTGGGCGCTGAGCGAGGTCTCGTTCGACGTCGAGCGCGGCTGCGTGCTGGGACTGATCGGCCCGAACGGCTCGGGGAAGACGACGCTGATGAACGTGATCAGCGGCGTCTACAAGCCGACGACCGGCGCGGTTCGCTACGGCGGCCGCCGGATCGCGGACGTCCCGACGCACCAGGTCTGCCACCTCGGGATCGCGCGCACGTTCCAGATCGTGAAGCCGTTCGCCAGCCTGACGGTCCGCGAGAACGTCGCGGTCGGCGCGATGTACGGCCGCGACGGCGCGAAGCGTTCGACGCGCGGCTCGTTCGAGCGCGCGCAGGAGCTGCTCGAGATCGTCGGCCTCGCGCGCGTCGCCGAGCGTCCGGCGAGCGACCTCACCGTCCCCGACCGCAAGCGGCTCGAGGTCGCGAAGGCGCTCGCGCTCGACCCCGAAGTGTTGCTCCTCGACGAGGTGATGGCCGGCCTGAACGCGACCGAGGTCGACGAGGCGCTCCAGCTCTTGCGCGACGTGAACGCGCGCGGCGTGACGCTGATCGTCGTCGAGCACCTGATGAAAGCGATCGTCTCGATCTCGACGTCGATCGTCGTGCTCGCCGAAGGGAAGAAGATCGCCCAAGGCGCGCCCGCGGACGTGCTGGCCACGCCGCAAGTGATCGAGGCGTACCTCGGCTCCCGCTGGGTGAAGCGCCAAGAACAGTTGAAACAGATCGAGGCGGAACGCGCGCACGCCGCGCAGGTGCAACCGCCGGACGCGCGCGCATGACGGCCGCCACGACGACCATACCGGCCGCCGTCTCCACGGCCGCGCTGGTGATCGACGGCCTGAGCGCGGGCTACGGTGACACGCAGGTGCTGTGGGACGTCTCGATGCGGATCGACCCCGGCGAGATCGTCGCGCTGATCGGCTCGAACGGCGCGGGAAAATCCTCGCTGCTCGGCGCCGTCAGCGGCGTCGTCGCAACGTGGGGCGGCACGGTGCGCTACGGCGAGCGTTCCCTCACGGGCCTCGAACCCGACCGCATCGTCAGCGCGGGCGTCGTGCAAGTCCCGCAAGGCCGCCGCCTCTTCGGCTCGCTGACGGTCGAAGACAACCTGCGCATGGGCGCGTACCTGCGCCGCGACCGCGAGGTCGACGCGGACCTCGAGCGGATGCTGAACCTGCTCCCGCGCCTGCGCGAGCGCTACGACTTCCTCGCCGGCCGCCTCTCCGGCGGCGAACAGCAACAAGTCGCGATCGCGCGAGCCCTCATGGCGCGCCCCCAAATGCTCCTGATCGACGAGATGTCCCTCGGCCTTGCCCCCGTCCTCGTCGACCAGCTCGTCGAGCTGCTCGCGCAAATCCACCAAACCGGCGTCTCAATCCTGATCGTCGAGCAAGACGTCCAAACCGCCCTCGAAGTAAGCTCCCGCGCTTACGTCCTCGAAACCGGCCGCATCACCTTGAGCGGCCCGTCATCGCAACTCCTCGACGAGCCTCAAGTGAAGAAGGCTTATCTCGGGGTGTGACCGAGGATGTTATACGGACTCTCGGATCACGATCTCGGGTATTGGGCTTTTTGGGCTGGTATTACCAGCATAGTGCTCGCCATTATCGGCTTCGCCGTTACGATTTGGCAAGCTTACGGCGCGCGAACGGCTGCTGAGCGCGCGTCCGATGCGGCCAACAAGTCTCGAAGACGAATTGTTCAGATCGACGTTTTAACAGTATACGACCAACTCTACGCTCAGTTGCGTGAACTGATTCTGATTCATCGTGATGCATCAAAGTTACCTGTTGCGGTGTTACAACGCTATTATGCGATCACGCAGGAGTTCGCCGCTATCTTGAAAGCACAGCTCGATCTTCCGGCGGACAGCCAACACGTAGTCGTCGTTTTGCAGAAAAACCTTGCTCGCATGCTGCAGCGACTTGAGAGTACAGGGGGATACCCTGCAATGGACTTCAAGAAAGAAAACATAACGCTTCAGAAGATTGTCGAGGCTCTACTTGATGCGCGAGAAGATCTAAAGAAAGTGATGGGACGCGAGGATGGTTAGCGATCAACTCGTAGAGCTGTTGCGTCGGCTTTCACAATCGGGAAAGATCGGCGAACTGAAATGGGCGATAGTGCCGACACAGGAGCACTCCGTGTTCTCGGCATTCGACGCTCCGTTTTCGTCGGCTGTGCTGCGGATTCAACGCCAAGACAAAGTCATTGAGGCTCCCGGGTATACATTATACTTGTTGCGCGGTGGTAAAGTGGTCGACGCCGGAACAGACGAGGACTTTTCGGAAAAGATCCCTGATGCGTATACACGTCTCGAGAATCTATACGCAACCGCGCGCGCGACGGCCAGCGGGGTGGGCGATATTGTCTCAGACATACTGTCCGAACTGGGAGGATGATGCCATCATCGTCGCGCGTTATGTTCGGCATTCAAGATGCTTATCCGGCGCGCCGCGGGGATGGCGTCGTCGTTGACGGCTGCGCCTGTTCCACGGCGGAGGCGCCGACGACGACCGCATGGTGAAGGGAATCATGCCGGTGCGGCGCTTTTAAGAGCGCCGCGGCTTTTCGCGCCGCATGGAACCAATGGCAGCTCGGCTGGGACGCAGTCGTGTCTAAAT
Organism: Candidatus Elarobacter sp.; assembly: GCA_036264835.1. Taxonomy (GTDB): domain Bacteria; phylum Vulcanimicrobiota; class Vulcanimicrobiia; order Vulcanimicrobiales; family Vulcanimicrobiaceae; genus Vulcanimicrobium. The sequence goes on along the minus strand of DATAQE010000092.1, from coordinate 5,984 downwards.
CAGCCAGTAGGTACAACGCGCGGATGCTCGGCGTCGAGTTGGCGGGCGGGGTGCTGAGCACGATCACCGTGCCGCACGACGTCCGCGGCCAGGTCGTCGTCCACTGAGGGTTTATCTGATCTGCACCGCCGACGAGGTGAACGGCCGGTGCTGGGTGGCCGCCGTCCATGGGCGCGGTGAGGCGCCGGTGTGCGAGCACCTCCCCGTTATGCCGTTCCCGGCGCGCGCCTTCGCGTTCGACGGCGAGCGCTTCCGAACGATGACCGCAAGGCTGGCCAGATCATCGCCTCCGCCCGGCGGAACGCCCCCGATGCACCCGAATCCCCCTTTTCACCGCGCCCGGCTCGGTGTATGCTGCTGCGGTCAGGGCTTGGGACGACCGTTCTCGAGGTGCACGAACATGGTCTTCTGCTCGAATTGCGGAAAGCACGCCGACGGGCGTTTCTGCTATGCGTGCGGCTCCCCACTGCACGTCGACAACCAGCCGGTGGCGTCGGTCGCGGCCCAAGAGCCGCTCGTCATCCAGCCGGCCTTCGCCGCAGCGCCGAGCGGCGCGCCCGTCGCCGCGGCGGTCGCGGATCGCGCGAATCCGGCGGTCGCGGACCGTCCGGTGCCTCCGGCCGACTGGCGAGCGGAGACGAAAGAAGCATGGCGGTGGTGGCTCCGCGGCTTCGTCTGGCTCACCGCGATCGTCTCGCTTGAGATGATCGTCATGCTCTCGAACGCGGGCGCCGCCGCGGGATGGACGCCGGCCGAAGCGATCGCGTCGTGGATGGGCGGGTTCCTCGGCCTCGGGCTGGTGCTGCTGATCCAGTACGCGCTCGCGCGCTGGCTGCTGAGCTCGTTCGAGCGCGGCAGCGGGGTGGCGCGGCGCGTCTACCAGATCGGGTTCGTCGCGCTGGGCCTGATCAGGACCGTCTTCGGCCTCGTGATGCTCGGCTCGCTGATCCCGCTGCTCGACACGCTCGCCGGGGTCGGACAGCTCGCCGCGTGGGGCTACTCCGCATGGCTGCTGCAGCGCGTCAACCACAAGCACACGCCGCACACCGTCGTCCGGGAGGACGGGACCGTGGTCCGGATGCGCACCGAGATTCCGTCGTTCGTCGCGACGGTCGCGATCTTGGTGCTCGGCGTCGTCCAGCTCAGCGCGGACCTGCTCCGCAGCCACTGATCACCCATGGAGAACGTCACCGAGCTTCTGAGACTTCCGTCGCCCGCGCCGAAACCACAGTCGCTCGCGTGCGACGGCGGCACGCTATGGATGGGCTCGCGTGAGACGCGCGCGCTGTACGCAATCGACCGCGCGACGTGGACCGCGCGCGACGAAAGCATCGCGCCCGGCGTACCGTGGGGGATGACCGTCGTCGGCGACGAGCTGCGCGTAATCCACGGCGAAGGCGCCGACGACGACCGCTTCGTGAAACGCTTCATCCCGGGGCGCGGCTTTCAGAAGCACGGCGGCTTCCGCGCGCCGGACGGAACCGGATCGCAACTCGGCTGGGATGGCGACGTCCTCTACATTAGCCAGTGGTACAACAAACGGCTCCTCGGCGTCGACGCGGCGGGCGCGGTGCTGAGCACGATTGCCGTGCCGCACGGCGTGTGCGGCCAGGTCGTCGTCAAGGGGCAGTTTTATCTCGTGTGCACCGACGACGAGGAGAACGGCCCGTACTGGCTCACCCGCATCGACGCGCGCGGCGAAGCGCCAGTGTCCGAGGATCTCGCCGTGATCCCGTTTCCGGCGCGCGCGCTGGCATACGACGGCGAGCATTTCTGGACGAACCACCGGGAAGCCGACCAGATCGTCGCCTTTGCGCCACTGGGCCGTCTCCTCTGAATCATCCTGGGTTCGCGCCCGGCACCGGGAGCGCTCCGTGTGCAGCAGCGGCACCCGGCGGTTGCGCCGGAGGCTGAACGGTCCCTTGTTTATCGATCGTGCCGACGAAGAAATACGTCAGTGCCCCGCTGATGAGAAAGCTCAGCTTCTCCGGAACCGTCGTGAAAAACTTCGCTAGATCTTCTTTGCTTATCGGCGCCGTGTGGCCCGGGACGACCGTCATCGTAGCCCAGTCGTAAAAGCCGATCGTTCCCACCACGACGGCATTCCACAATACCGTCGAGCCGAATAGCAGCATGAGCGCGGTTCCGTTGACGTCGGTCGGCGGCGCGCGGCGCGACGACACGCCGGCGACGATGATCGAGAGCGGGACGGCGTACAGGCCGATCGTCGTCTCGATGTTCGTCGTGAGGTCGAAGCTCGGCTGCGACGACTTCTTTAGATACAAGAGGGCGAGGACCGCCGCCAGACACACCAGATAGATGAGCAGCGTGATCCATTTTGCCCGATCGCTCGTCATTGCGCGTCCTCCAAGAACCCGACCTCACGAACGAATTCATCGGCCATCGTGCCCAACGCGCTGTTCATCGTCTCGTCTGTGACCGGTTTGTAGGCGGAGCCCGCCTCGCAGTCGTTCGCCTGAGCCGCGATCTCGACACGATAGCCGTCACCCGCGGACTTGTTGGGATACCAATGGCTGATTCTGAATGCCCATCGTCCGCAGAGGCCGCTGATCTGCGCCGGGAAGTTGTAGAATCCGGTCGCGGCGCAATAGCGGTCGGGTGGACACGGAAAATCCTTCGGATCAGACGTGAACAGCGATCGCCAAAGGCGCCCGATCAGCCCACTGAAGTTCTTCGTATTCTTCCAATGCCGCGATGCTAGGACGGTGAATGCGCCAACCGGTACCCGATCGAGCGACGGCGTTCCTATCATTGAGGTCACGGCACGGCTTCTGCTGGGTCCGCTGGCTGCCGCGTTCCATACCGAGAGGAACTTCTGCGTTGATTTCGCGTGGTTCGCGTAGGCACCGGGCGCTTCGCCGGTGTCGTCCTGCGACAACCGGCTCAGCGAGTAGCCGGCCTGCACGCTGCGTCCGCGGGAGAGCTCCAGATCGGACGTGCGAACGAGCGCCTCTTGCCGTGCGGATCGAGAACCGTGCGCAGCGACGCGATAGTATTGTGCGAGCGCGGCGTCCACGTCGCCGGTCGATGCGAAGGCTTGGCCGAGCTGAAGCGAAGCGAACTCGCGCGTCGACGCGGGCACCGTCGCGGCCGAAGCTAGCAGCGAAAGATCGGGAATCGCATCCGAAGCCTCCCCGAGCGTCAACAAGATCTCGTCGTGCCGCAATCGCTGCGCCGCGGAGGAGCCCAGCGCCGACAGCTCTGAGCGCAACGCTTGGACCTCGGCCGGCAGATCGAACTCCGCCACAGCGTTCTCGGTCGCGGCGTCCGCGAACGCCAGCTTCGGCTTATCGGTTACGAAGCTGATGGACCCCGAGGAGGGCACCGGTCCGACGTTCGAGAGCGTCAGGTCGGCGATGCTCGGAAACGCATAGTCAAGCTCGACGTTGAACGTGGGCCTCTCCGCAGTCCCGTGCTGGACGAGGCGGCGGAACTTGACCGGGGACGTCGACGGCGCGGCGCGCGCGGAATTCGCCGCGCTCCCCAACAACGCTAGAACGGAAACGCAAGAGAGAAGCCGAGCGGTCGCTCGCGCGAGACTGGCCAGAGACATGTGATCACCTCGCTTGGATGCCTATCCAAGGCGAGGGTTGCGTTTGACGGCGGCCAGAGCGGTCCTTTAGGCGGTCTACACCGCAGGCTTCGGCACGGTCGGCATCGCGTCGTGCTCCCACTCCATCCACGAACCGTCGTAGACCGCGACGTCGTCGAACCCCGCCTCGCGCAGCGCCAGCCACGCCCCCGACGCGGAGACGCCGCTGCCGCAACTGACCACCGTGCGGGCATGCGGATCCAGCCCCGCACCGCGCACCAATCGCTGCAGCGTTCCGGGATCCGCGACGCGGCCCCCGCGTGCGTCTTCGAGCAGCTCGTTGCCGCTAATGCGCACGGCGCCTTTGATGTCGCGGTCGCGCTGCGCGTACGTCTGATCGCGCTGCGTCTCCACCAGCTGCACCGTGCTGCGTCCTTCGGCGATCGCCAGCACCTCGTCGCGGGGCGCTCGCAGTTCCGGCCGCACGCGCGGTGTAAACGTCGCCGGAAGAACCGCGGGCGTCTCGGTCTGCACCGGATACCCGGCCGCGACCCATGCCGGATACCCGCCTGCGAGCACGTACGCCTCGTCGTGACCGTAGTACCGCAGCATCCAGACGATGCGCGCCGCGAACGGGATCGTCCCGGCGTCGTACGCGATCACGATGGTGTCGTCCCCGATCCCGTGCGCGCCCATCACGCGCGCGAACAGCTCCGGCGGCGCGACGCGCGCGGCATACGGCGTCGCCGGATCGCTCAGATCGTCGGCGTAGTCGAGATGCACCGCGCCGGGGATGTGCCCGGCCGCGTACTGCTCGCGCCCGGACGGCATCGCGACGACGCCGCCGTGCGGGACGCTGCGCGCGTCGATGCAGCGCACGCGCGGGTCGCCACGGTGCTCCGCGAGCCATTCGATCTCGACGAAGTCACGCACCGCGAACGACCGCGCCGGCGCTCAGACCGCGACCGAAGGCTTCGAGAGACCGAACCGCTGCTCGGCGTCGTCCGCGATGTACTTCCCAATCGCGAGCGACGAGGTCGCCGCGGGCGAGGGCGCATTCCGAACGTGCACGACGCCTTCCGAACCCTGGAAGACGAAGTCATCGACCAGCGAGCCGTCCGAAGCCATCGCCTGCGCGCGCACGCCGGACGGTCCCGGCAGACAGTCGTCGGGCGTCAGCTCGGGGATGTAGCGCTGCAGCGCTTCGACGTACGCGCTGCGCACGAGATCGCGGTACATCTCGCCGGCGCCGGTCTTCCAATACTTCGTCGCCAGCTTGAAGAAACCGGGATACGTGATCGCATCCCACAGCTCCGGCGGGTTGATGGTGAAGAACGAGTAGCCTTCGCGCGCGAACGCGAGCACCGCGTTCGGCCCGAGCCAGATCGAGCCGTCCATCCGCGGCGTGAAGTGCACGCCGAGGAACGGAAACTCGGGATCCGGGACCGGATAGATGTTCCCGCGCACGAGATCCGACTTCTCGGGCTTGAGGATCAGATAGTCGCCGCGGAACGGTACGATCTTCGGATCGCGCTCACCGCCGGTCATCTTGCCGAGCTTGTCGCTGTACAGACCGCCGCACGTCACGACGTACTTCGCCTGCACCTCGCCCTTCGGCGTGCGCAGCACGGTGATGCCGTTGCGCCGCTCGATCCCGGTCACTTCGTGGCCCAGGAACATATCGGCGCCGAGCTCGCGCGCGTCCTCGCCGTAGCTGCGCGAGACGAGCCCCCAGTCGACGATCCCGGTCACCGGCGAGAAGATCGCCTTGATCCCGCGCGCGTGCGGCTCGCGCTCCGCGATCTGCGCCGCGTCGAGCATCTCGAGCCCCTCGACGCCGTTCTCCTGACCGCGCACCCACAGGTCTTGCAGCCGCCCGAGCTCAGACTCCTCGGTCGCGAGGATCAGCTTGCCGACGTTCTTGTACTCGATCCCCTTCGCGTCGCAGTACTCCCACGCGAGCTTCCGGCCTTCGATGCACAGCTTCGCCTTGAGCGAGCCCGGCTTGTAGTAGATCCCGGAGTGGATGACGCCGCTGTTGTGGCCGGTCTGGTGCTTGCTCCAGACGTCCTCTTTCTCGACGTTCGCGATGCGGAGATTCGGGTGGCGGAGCAGCAGCTCGCGGGTCGTCGCGAGTCCGACGATCCCCCCGCCGACGACGGCGATGTCGTAAACCATGGCAAGACGATTCTCCCATGACGGGGCCGCGACCGCTATGGAAGAAGTCTCTCGGGCCATGACCATGACCGCGCCCCGCACGATCACGCCCTTCCGGAACGAGCCGATCCGCGATTTCTCCGATCCGGCCGACCGCCGCTCGCTCGAAGAGGCGATCGCGCGCGCGCGCCGGGACCTCGGTCGGCGCTATCCGCTCGTGATCGGCGGCGAGCGGCTGCACGGGCCGGCCCAGTTCGACTCGATCAATCCGGCG
>DATAQE010000058.1:0-13190 GCA_036264835.1 Candidatus Elarobacter sp. | reverse complement strand
GCCGACCTCGCCGCCTGGGTCGCCACCGGCTACACGCTCGGCATGATGATCGTCATGCCGCTCAACGGCTGGCTGACGGCGCGGCTCGGACAGAAACGCTACTATCTCGCGGCGTTCGGCCTTTTCACGGTGATGTCGGTGCTGTGCGGCCTTGCGCCGAGCATCGAAACGCTTATCGCCTTCCGCGTGATGCAAGGATTCGGCGGCGGCGCGCTGCAGCCGATCGCGCTTTCGATCCTCCTCGGTTCGGCGCCGGCGGAGCGGCGCGGCGACATGGTCGCGGCCTTCAGCTTTGCATCGGTCGCGCCGTTCGCGCTCGGGCCGATCATCGGCGGCTACCTGCTCGACAACAGCGATTGGCGCATGCTGTTCTATTTCAAAGTGCCGCTGTGCATCCTCGGCATCATCATGGCGGTGGTGGTCCTCAAAGACGATCGCGTGAAAGGCGCTGCGCCGCCGCTGCACTGGCCGAGCTTCGTCGCGATGGCGACGATGCTCGCGTGCGGCCAAATCGTGCTCTCGGTCGGGCAGCGTTCGGATTGGTTCGAGTCGCAGTCGATCGTGATCTGCACGCTCGTCGCGCTCGCGGCGGGTGCCTACTTCATCACGATGCAGCTAACCGCGCGCCGCCCCTTCGTGAACTTGCGCATCTTCAGAACGCTTTCGTTCGGCGTCGGCTGCTTGATCACGGTGGTCAGCGGTTTCGGGCTCTACGGTATCAATCTCGTCACACCGCTCTTCTTTCAAGGACCGTTGCGGCTACCGGCATTCGATACCGGCGTCTTTCTGCTGCAGGGCTCGATCGCAACGGCGGTCCTCATCCCGTTTGTCGGCCCGATAACGCGCCGCCTCGATGCGCGCATCGTCATCGGCATCGGGCTCGGCGCCTTCGCGGCCGGTGCCTGGATGATGGGCAATCTCAGTTCCGACGCCGGCTATTGGGATGTGTTCTGGCCGCGTGTGCTGCAGGGACTCGCGCTCGGGCTGCTCTTCGTGCCGCTCGTTGCGGTGACGCTCTCGCAGATGAAACCGGAGCTTCTCTCCGACGCGACCGGTATCGCGACGCTGGTGCGCTATCTCGGCGGTAACGTCGGGATCGCGGTGCTGCAAGTGCTGCAGGTGCGCCGAACCGTTGACGCGGCGGCGGCGATGGCAGCGACCTCGACGTTGTCGCACCCCGCGATCGCGGGTGCGGTGCGCGCCTTCGGCATGACGCAGACGCGCGCATTGCTTTCCGCAACGATCGCGGAGAACGCGAACACCGTCGCCTACCTCTACCTCTTTCGCATGTCGGCGATCTTGTTCGTCGCGACGATTCCGCTGTTGTTCTTGCTGCCGAATCTGCGTGCAGCGCGACACGAACCGGAGCGTGAGCCGGTCACCAGGGAACTCGCCGAAGAGCTCGAGGCGCGGCCGGGGCGCGAACCGGCCGGCATCGGAACCTAGTGCGGCCGGCGCGGAGTCCCGTCATCGTCGGTTCGACCTCAACGCCAGGTAAAGCAGCCGTCCTCCCGCGAAAGGCTTTTGTCCATGGATACCGCCGGTTGGAGAGGCCTGCTGCTTTCCTTTTGTTCCCTGACGGCGGCGCTTTTGCTCTTCGCGGTGAGTCCCGTCGGTGGGACCAACGGCGGTACGACCGGCGCGGCGCCGGCAGTGACCACAATGGGTTTTCAGTATCGTCTGACGGTGAGTCCCGGCGGGCCCGCGGAGCGCGCCGGCTTGCGCACCGGCGATCGGATCGACTTGCGAGCACTCGCGCCCGCAGAGCGTTTTGCTTTTGCGTACGACCACTTCATGCCCGGCAACCGCGTCGTCTTTCCGCGCCTCGGCGACGACGGCCGCATTACGTTCGTTCCGGTCGTTGCTGCCGGGCCCGTTCCGAAGCCGTGGTACGTTTGGGCAGCGTTCTTTGGAGAGCTGTGGTTTGTTGCGTTCGCGACGCTCCTCGCCTGGCGGCGGCCCGATTCGAAAGAGGCCCGAATCTTGGCGTTGTTGCTGGCCGGCGGCGCGTTTGGCCTTGCGCTCGGACCGAACAATTTTCGCGCGCCCTGGCCGGTGTTCGCGTCGGTCACGTATGTGCTGGCCCAACTGGTTGGTGCGACCGCGACGTCGCTGCTCGCGGCCTACGCTACGTTGTTCGCGCCCGTCGGCCGCCTGCGGCGGGCGTTGGCGGCCCTGTCGTATGGAAGCGCCGGTGTTTTCGTGGCGTGGGTCTGCTGGTGGGTAATCGAATTATGGGCCGGGATCGGTTCGCCGAGCACGTATCCCGTACGCGGCGGATTCGCTCTGCAAGTGTTGGGGGCCACTTGGGCATTTCCGGCGCTGTGCATGCTGGCGACACTCGCGCAAGCACCCCGCAGCGACCGGGCACGCCTGGCGTGGACGACCGGGCCGTTGTTATTCTTCTACACGATGGAGTCCGTCGCATGGTTCGCGGGGCCGCATCTGCCGATCGTCGAACGGCGCGCGCTGCTCAACGTCGCCATTCTCCTCGCCCCGCTCGGTTTGACGTATGCGCTGTTGAATCGGCGCGTCATGGACATCGGCTTCGTGCTCAATCGTGCGGCCGTGTTTTCCAGCGTTTCGGTCGTCATCGTCGGCGTCTTCGTTCTGGTAGAGTGGCTCCTCAGCGACTGGACGCAGCGTGCAGGTCACTCGACGAACATCGTCGTAACCGGTGCCCTAGCACTTGCGCTCGGGCTTTCGATCCGCTATGTCCACGCACGCGTGGAACGCGTCGTCGATCGCGTGCTCTTCCGCCGGCGCCGCGAGGACGAGGAGGCGATCCGCTCGTTGGGCCGCGAAGCGCCGTACATAACCGAGCCCGGGGCGTTGCTCACTGCTACGGTGGACGTGCTTCGCGCGCATGCCGGTGCCGCGGCCGTTCACGTACTGCTTCACGACGGACGAACGTACGGCGGCGTGGACGAAAATGACCCCGCCATCGTTGCGCTACGGGCGCGCCGTGATGTCGTCGATTTGCACGGGATGAACTCGCGCATCGCCGGCGAGTTGGCGTATCCGCTAATCGCTCGCGGGCGTTTGACCGGCGCGCTCGTGCTCGGGCCGAAGAGATCCGGCGAATCCTATGCGCCGGACGAATCGCAGGCGATAGCGCACCTCGCACTGACCGTCGCGGCGGCGCTCGACTCCCTCTCGATCACGCGAGACCTTGCACGCGAGGATATCGGAGAAGCGATTCGGACGATGAACGAGAGACTCGCCGATCTTCCTGCCGCGATCGTGAAAGCGTTGGCAACCGAGGTCCGCTAGGCAGGCGAACCGTTCAGGTTGACGCGACCCGGCCCCCTTCGTTCCGGAAGAGATCGCGCAACTGAGGCGACGGCTCGACCTGGAGTTCGTCCCGTAAGAAGTCACGATATCGGCGAAAGGCGCTGAGCGCTTCGCCTCGACGGCCGACCGCGACCAAGGCCCGAATCTCGAGCTCGCGCGCATCATCGTCGAACTCGTCCCAAGCGACGGCGGTGCGGGCCGCGTTGAGCGCCCCCCGTGCATCGCCGCGGCCCAGACGGCCGCGGGCCGCACGCAGCAGCGCCCGGCGGCCAAGGTCCACGATCCGCTGCTCGACCGCTGCGTACCACTCCCACTGCTCGGCTGCCGCCGCACGTGGCCGCAGCAGGCGCGCCGCGATCGCCTCGCAACGGGCATCGGCCAACTCTTCGACGCCGCTGTCGTCGAACGGCTCGTCGCCCAGGTTCTCCAAAGCTCGCGCGTCCGCGGCGAGATCGACGCTCACCGAGCCGGCCCAGCGGTAACCCGACGGCGTGAACTCCAGCAGGCTCGGCGTCGGCAAGCGTTGCCGCAGGCGATAGACATTCGATTGCAAGAGACGGATGCCGCCCTCGGCGTCCTGTTCCGGCCAGAGATCCGCCGCGAGCGCGGGCGCGGACACGGCATCGGCCGACGCGCCGAGGCGCAATGCGAGCGCGAGCTCCTTTCCGCCGCAGCCGACGATCTGGTGGCCGTTGCGCAGCCGCGAGGCCGCCAACTCAACGATCAGCGGCGACGCCGCGCGCCGCACCTCGACGAGCGGCTCGATGAAGAGGCGCAGCGCGCCGACCGGCATTTCGCCGGTCACCGTCCTCTGGGCGTCATCGCAGGCCAGCGCGCCCAAGCGCGACGCGGAGGCGAGCATCAGCGGCGCCGCCCTCAAGTCGTCACTGAGCGCAACCATCGCGGCCGACGCCGAAAACCCGACCAGCGCGTTCTCGGGCGCGGCCGCGAGGGCCGACCTGGCCGCGGACAGTGCACCGCTCACGTCGCAGGCGGCGCGCAGGAGCGTGAGCGCGCGCGCCGCGGACGGCAGCGGCCCCTCGACACCCTCGTCGAGCGATGCATCGGCACCAGCCAGCGCACGTCGCAGCGACGCTTCGGCGGCGATCGCGAACGCAGCGTCCGGATATCGAACCACCCGTCGTGCCAAGTCGACATAGGCGGGCTCGAGCTCGTCGGCGGTTGCATAGCGATCGCGAAAGATCAGCGCCTCACGCAACGTCGCCGCGATCGGGCCCACCTCGAAATCGCCCGACTGCGCGAGCGCCTCGGCCAGCTCGAAGCGCCGCAACGCCATACCGCGACGCCGAATCATCCGCGCGACCGGCGCATCCTCCAGCGCGTCGTCCTCGAAACGGTCGAGCATCGCGCGCAGTCCGCTGCTCGCAACGCCGACGGAGGCGTCGTTTGCGGCGGCACGCTCGAGCGCGTCGACGGCAAGGCCCGCATCGTTCGCACGCAGCGCCAAATCGACCGCACGCAGCGGGTCCCGTTCGAGCAACGCGGTCGCGCGGCGTCGCGTTACCTGCGCGATCGCCGCAGCGTGCGTTTCGCGGAGAACTTCGGCCAGCATCGGGTGCGGCACGAGCCCTTGCGGGGTTGAGACGAAAAGGCTGGGATCGAGTGGCACGCCGATCTCGCTGCCGGTCGCAGCTGCCGCGTCGTCCGCGTCGACGAGCGGAGCGCCGCAGGCAGCGACGAGCGCGTCGCGCTCGTCGGACGCCAGCGCCGCCACCAAGAGCTCGACGGCGTACTGGCGCAATGCCATCGATTCGGAGGCGTCGTCGAGCGTGAGCGACGCGATGCGCATGCGCTCCGTGCGCCGGTGATCGATATCGGTCAAGGTCGCAGCGACGGCTTGCGCGAGCTCGTCGGCCAGCTGATACTCGGTCGGATCCCAGGCCGTCCCGTCGGCATGCATCGAGAGACGCAGGACCGCACGGCGCTCGCCGCCGATGAGGACCTCGCGGCGAACCTCGTCGCGCGACGCCGGGGGATTCGGGCTGAAGTCCAAGATCGCGTGCGTCAGCTCGAGCGCGGCGTGAACTTCGTGTTGGACCACCCCCGCGACGGTACGCAGATCGCCGGCGTTGCGGATCGCCAGCACTACGCCGGCGACCGCATCGCTGCGCGTGCGCAGCCTCGTAAACAGAAAACGCGTGAGCCGCTCGTCGACCGAACGGTAGCAGAGCGCGGCGAGGGCGATGATCACGACCAAAACGGCATCAGAGAAGAACTGCGACGTGCGCGGTGCCAGCAGACGTGTACCGAGTGCGGCGATCGCCGCGAAGACGGAGGAGATCGCGACGACCACCGTTGCCGCCACGACCGCGCGGTTCAAGATGAATCGAACGTCGACGACGTGCCGGCGAGCGAGCGCATAGCCGAGCATGGCGAGAAGCGGGAGCTGAGCGAAGTCCATCGCACGGTGCAGCGTGAACGCCCAGCCGGCCGGGAAGAACTGGATCGCCACCACGGCTCCGACGAAATACGTGACGATCCACCACGCAACGGACGCTTGAACCCAGCGCAGTCGCTGGCGATCGGCGGCACCTGCGCGCAGCGCCGACCAGCGCAGCGCAAGCAATCCGGTGATGGCCGCCGGTACGTACAGTACATTCACCATGGTGTTGAGCGCGAGCAGTCCTGGCGAGTTGAAGCCTCCCGTGAGCAGCACCGCGATCATTGCCGAGCCAACGATTGCCGCGGCGCCGAGTGCACCGCGCTCGACCGTGCGCCACACGCCCGCGACGCGATCGTCGGGGAAGCGCAGCGCGAAGATCAGCAGCGCGAAGATCGACGCCTTGCCCAAGCCGAAGGTCAGCGAAAATGCCAGCGTTTCGAACGGCGCGGGCAAGCGCCAAAACCAAGCCGTGTTCATGTCTCCGAAATCGGCCTGAACCGTGAGCGCGATGAACAGCGCCCAGGTCGACGGCGACGGACGCAGCAGAACGATGATCGTCCCGAGCGCTAGAAAGGCGAGCGCCTCGACCCATTGGACGACGAAGAGCCACCGGTAGCCGAGAGACCCTGGCCCGCCCCAGCGCTCCGGCGAGAGGGCTTGCGCGGTGAGCAGGACCGTGCGCGACTGGGTGCCGCGCCGCAGCGTCAGGCGGACGCGCTCTCCGGGAAACGCCCAGCGATGCGCGACCTTCGCGTCGGCCGCGGGCGTCGTGCCGATCAAGACATCGCCAACGCGGACGCCGGCGCGCGCGGCGGGCGAGTCGGGCTCGACGACCTCAACCCGGTCACCCTGGTGGCGATTGCCGTTCCAGAGCACTCCGAACGTACCGTGGCCGAGGAATGCGACGGCAAGCGTCGGACCCCAGGTTGCGACCAGCAGCGCCACGACCGCGAGCACACCGGCGCGACCGATCCGCGCGGCGGGGACGTGGTCAGGAGGTACCGCTGGTTCCATCGATGCCTCGGGGGCTGAGAGTGCAGACGTTCGGTCTGACGAGCGGGCGTTCCGCCGTACGTTCACGTGCGAAAATGGTCGCAGACGGCGCTCGCAAATCGCTCGCAAACCGCTCGCGCCGACGCCGCGAGCGATCCGCGAGCGGGCGGATGCAGCATGCGGGTGAGGGACGGCGGAGACCCGCTCGATCCCGCCTCGTCGCAAAGGAGCAACTCCGTGGCTCTCTCGCTCATCGTTTCCGCGCTGGCAGCGAGTGCCGTCCTGGCCGGCACCGCGACCGTCCCGTCCACCGCCCTCGAGAATCGCAGCTGCGCGTTCCCTCAGGCCCCGGCCGCCGTCACCTACGCCGCCGAGCCGGACTGGCCGCTCGAGCACGACGTGACCAGCGGCACCACGTCCGTGAAGGTCGACCTGACCGCCGGCGGTACGATACTGGGTGCGTCGGTCGTTCGATCGTCCGGTAACGTGTGGCTCGACTCCGCGGCGTTACGTGCGACGCGGTTGAGCTCGTTCAGGCCCGAGATCAGGAATTGTTCGCCGGTCGCCGGCTCGTACATCTACGTTGTCCAGTTCGTGAAATGAGATTCAGGCCACTGACTGAATACCCCGCGTCGTCGGCTTTAGGAGACCTTTACGATGGAGCTGCGCCAGCTGCGCTATTTTCTCGAGATTGCCAATCAGGGCAGTTTCTCGCGTGCAGCCGAGGCGCTCTCGATCGCTCAGCCGGCCCTGACGACCCAGATCCAGAAGCTCGAGTCGGAGTTCGGTGCTCGGCTCTTCCATCGCACGGCGCGCGGGGTCGCGCTCACCGAGGTGGGCGAGGTCGCGCGCGAGCGCGCTCGCCGGGTGGTGGACGCCGCCGATTCGACATCACGGCTCACGAAGCAGGCCGCCGAGCAGGCAGGAAACACATTGCGGGTCGGCTACTCGCGGGTGTTCCCGTTCGCACCGATCGCGCGTGCCATGAGGATCACGAAAAAGGATCGGCCTGACGTCGTCCTCTCGCTTCGCGACATGTGGTCGGCCGAGCAACTGATCGCTCTCGAGGACGGAGTGATCGACGTAGCCTTCGTTCACTACACGAGCGCACTCGACGAAACAGACCTCGTGGTCGTACCGGTCGCCGACGGGCACATCGTTGCGGCGCTGCCGGATACGCACCCGTTGGCGGGCCGGCCCGATGTGCCCCTCTCCGACCTTTCAAACGACGGATTCATCCTGCCGGACGCCGGCGACTTCCGCGAAACGCTGCTCGACTATGTTGTCGCCGCCTGCGCGGCCGCGGGCTTTTCCCCCCGCATCGTTCAGCACAGCGAGCACTTGCGCGTGATTCTCGGCCTCGTATCTGCCGGCATCGGCGTTTCGCTGGTCACGTCTCCCGCGACGCACTTTCAGACCGAGGGTGTCAGCTATGCCGCCATCCGGCCGGCGTTGCCGATTCGATACGCCGCGCTCTATCGCCGCGGGCTGAATCCGGCCGCGCTCAGACCCTTCATCGATCGGCTGAAGCAAGTGAGCAGCGAGCTGGCCTAAGCCGGCGTCAATGGACTCCGGCGCGCACGTCGCTGCGCGATTGATAGAGACTCCAATGCTTCTCGGCAATCGTTGCAGGCTCGATCGTGCCCTGAGCCGACGAAGCGCTCTTGATGACACCGTACACCATGACCTCGCCGACGAAGACTCCTTCGTTCTTCAGCCGTGCCGCCAGGAGTCCCACCAGCTTATGTTTGGCCGCGCTCGAAAGTGCGAGTCCCATAGCGTGATATTGCGTCGCACCCTCGTCCGCGTCTGAGGAAACCTCGCCGAGTCCTCCGTTCGATACGAGGATCGCACCCTTCTCGCTGCTCTTGAGATCCTCCAATGCTTCATCGACAGCTGCAAGAAGCCCGAACACCGGTGCATCGAAGAGATGGCGTACGGAAACCGGGTCGGCTCCTAGAATATCGCCGAACTCTAAGCCTCCATAGGCGTTCCAGAAAAGAACCGTGCTCGGGCCGAGCTTGGATCGCACCGCGCGAATGGCTCCTCGAATCGAATCGGAATCGCCGGCATCGCCGCGAAATGCGAACGCCTCGACACCTTTTGCCTTTAGGGCCGACACGCCGGCCGCCAGGCGATCTTCGTCTCGCCCGATGAGCGCCGCGGTAAAGCCCTCCTTGCCGAATCTCTCGGCCACTGCCGTCGCGGTGCCCGGGCCGAAGCCCACGATCACGATCGTCTTTGCCATTGTCTATCGCTTGACGGCGGCGCCGAGGTTTTTGAAGACGCCGAGCTGCTCCAAGAGGATCGGCACCGCGACGTAGCAGTGGAACCGCGAGACCTTGCCGTCCACGACATGAAATACGTCGCAGCACGGCGCGTGTATCTCTTTGTGCGTCGGTGGAATCGTTCCCACCGGAATCACCAGATCGCCGTTGTGCGTCCCGTTCAGAGTCAGCTCGCACACGACGACGTCATCCACGAAATACATCTGATACACTTCGCGATGCATGTCGGGAAATGCCGTCGCATAGATATCGACCGTGACGCCGATATCGTCGCCGTAGTACTTCTTCCCCGCGGAAACGTCGTAAAAGTACCCGTCGTCGGTGAAATACGAGATGAACTTCCGCGTGTCTTTGTGCGCCCCGTCAGCGGACGCGTACAGCGCGCGGATGAGTTCCCCGTTGCGCTTCTCTTCGTCGCTTTTCGGCGTGCGCGCCGGCTCGTTGATGTTCGGATTCAATAGCATGTACTCTCCCTTTGCTAGACGGCCATTCCGCCGTCGACCTTGATATCGATGCCGGTGATGAAGCTCGATTCATCCGATGCCAGGAAGAGCGCGACGTTGGCGACTTCCTCCGGCTTTCCGAGTCGTCCGAGCAGTGTTTCGCCGATGATGGAGTCGCGCCAATCCGCGTCGTTCAATTGCGCGCGCGTTTGAGCGGTCTCGATGATCCCCGGAGAGATCGAGTTGACGCGAATCTCGTACGAGCTGCCCTCCATCGCCAGCTGGCGGGTCATCCCGACGATCCCCATTTTTGCCGTCGCGTGCGCGAGGCCCGGAAGCACGCGAAACGCGCGCCACCCCGTGAGCGAGGCCATGTTGATGACCGACCCTCCCGCGTGCTTGAGGTACGGCCACGCAGCTTTCGTGAGGAAGAAGACGAGGTCGACCTCCGAGCGCGTGTTCGCGTGCCACTCCTCCTCGCTGATCTCCTCGATCCAGTTGAAATGCGCGAACGCCGCGTTGTTGAAGAGCACGTCGATGCGGCCGTACTCGAGCACGGCGCCGTCGACGACACGCTGACAGTCCTGTACCGCGGTGAGGTCGACCGGATGGAGCGACGCCATCGCACCGCCGGCGGCTCGCACGAGTCGCACCGTTTCCTCCGCGGCTTCCACGCTGGTGTCGCAGCCGACGACGAGTGCGCCTTCGCCGGCGAAGCGGAGCGCGGCCGCCCGGCCGATGCTGCCGCCGGTGCCGGTGATGACGCATACCTTGTCGTGCAGCCGTTTCAAGAGCGACCCTCGATCGGCACAGGGGACGCCGACAGGCGCGGAAAGAGCCGGACCGCGTTTCCGTACAGCAGCGCTCGGCGCTGCGCATCCGTCAAGGCGTCGGTCGTACGGACGTGTTCGTGCGCGCCGGCAGCCAAGTCGCGGCGAACATACGGACAGTCGGTCCCGAAGAGCATTCGTTCGATGCCGACGACCGAGCTCAACAGGGTCAGAACGGGATCCGACCACGAGGCGGTGATGTCCCAGTACAGTTGGCGGAACGTCTCGCTCGCCGAAGCCCGCCGCTCGGCGTTCGCGACGAAGCCCATCTGCTCGATGATCTCGAAGCGGGTCACGAGATACGGAATCGCGCCGCCGGCGTGGGCGATGATGTATTTGACGTCGGGCGTCCGGGCAAAGGTGTTGCTGTACAGCAGGTACGTAACGGCCCGGGAGGTGTCGATCGGAAACTCGATCAGCGCGTCGGGCAGGTCGAGCTCCCGGGTACCCGGGTCCGGCGGCGCCATCGGGTGAACGAACACGACGCTTTTTCGATACTGCAGTTCCGCGAACAGCGGCTCGAGGACGGCATCTCCGAGGTACACGCCCCGGGCGTTGGTGAACAGGACGACGCCGTCGAGAGCGAGCTCATCCAACGCGTAGGCGAGCTCGCGCAGCGAGCCCTCGACGTCCGGAAGCGGCAGCACCGCGAAACCGCCGAAGCGATTCGGATGCTCCCGGACGAGCTCGGCGATGAATTCATTGCAACGCCGTGCGAGCCAACGAGCGGCGACGTCGTCGCCGAAGTGAACCCCGGGTGCGCTGATCGAGATGACGGCAGCGCCGATCTGCACCCGGTCCAGCATCGCGATCGCTCGCTGCGACGTCCACCCCGGGGTCAGGCCCGAGCGCGCCGTCCGCGCTCCGCCCGCAGCGAGCCGGAAAAAGTCCGGTAGGACGTGGTGGTGGACGTCGATCGTGCCGGTCAAGACGTTCCGATGATGACCTCTTTCCGCCAGAAGGTCCAATAGCGAAACCGTTCGGGCTATTGGAAGCCGCTATTGGACGTTCGCCGCGGCTGCTGGCATCATCGAGTGCAAAGGGGAGCACCTTCGCATGACCGATCAGCCGCTGACCATCGGCTATTGCCTCTCGCTATCCGGCGGGTTGGCCTCCAACGGGCGTACAGCGCGACTCGCGCACCAACTGTGGCAGGACGACGTCAATGGGAAAGGAGGTCTGCTCGGGCGTAAGGTCGAGCTGCTCTGCCTCGACGACGAGACGAACCCCGAGCGCGTCGCCCCGCACTACCAGCGTCTGCTCGACACCGAAAAGGTCGATCTCGTGATCGGCGGATACGGCGACAACTCGGTCGCGCCCGCGATGCCGCTGATCATGGAGCGGAAGAAGTTCTTCGTGGGCCTCATGGCGCTCGCCGTTAACGCTCGCTTCAAGTACGCCAACTACTTCGTGATGATCCCGACCGGCCCGAAGCCGAGCGAGGCCCTCACCGAAGGCTTCTTCGACGTGCTCGCCCGGCAGACGCCGAAGCCGGAAACCGTCGCGATCCTCGCC
Organism: Candidatus Elarobacter sp.; assembly: GCA_036264835.1. Classification (GTDB taxonomy): domain Bacteria; phylum Vulcanimicrobiota; class Vulcanimicrobiia; order Vulcanimicrobiales; family Vulcanimicrobiaceae; genus Vulcanimicrobium. The sequence continues at coordinate 1,423 of DATAQE010000058.1, read as the reverse complement.
GCCGATGCACCGTTCTCCGTAGCTCCGGTCCAAGGCGCAAAAGAAAACCTCGAGCGCAACGGCATGCACGTCGTCTGGGAGCAGCGCTATCCGCTGGCGACGAGCGACTTCGGGCCATTCGTCGACGAGCTGAAGAGCCTCGCACCCGACGTGCTCTTCATCTGCTCATACATCAAGGACTCGGCCGGTCTGTTGAAAGCCGTCGCGGAGAAGGCGTTCGAGCCGAAGGCGCTCGGCGGCGCGATGATCGGCCCGCAGAACGGCGTCGTCAAAGCAGAGCTCGGCCCGCTGCTCAACGGACTGATCAACTACGAATACTGGCTGCCGGTGCCGGGCATCGCATCGCCCGAATCGCAGGCGCTCATCGAGCGTTATCAACTGCGCGCGAACGCCGCCGAAGCCGACCCACTGGGCTACTACGTCGCTCCGATGGCCTACGCACAGATGCAGGTCGTCGAGCAGGCGGTCAAGGCCGTCGGCAGCCTCGACGACGCGGCATTGGCCGCCTACGCACACGGCGCGACGTTTCGGACCGTCGTCGGAGACGTGACGTTCGGCAGCGACGGTTCGTGGACGCAGCCGCGCGTGCTCACGGTCCAATTCCGATCGATCAACAGCAACGATATCGGGGAGTTCAAGACGGCGGCGACGGAAGCGATCGTCCACCCGGCGGGGGAGGCGACGGCCAAACTCATCTACCCATACGCGAACGCGAAAGCGCAGCTCCGGACGTGACGTACTACGCGGTGGATCTCATCCCCGCAACGCAGAGCATGCCGCCGAAAGACGTGCTCGTGAGGCACGCCGAGCACTTGCGCGAGCTCGACGAAGCGGGGAAACTCGTCCTCGCCGGACCGTTTACCGATGATCCGCACGGGCTGCTGATCCTCAAGGTAGCCGACAAGGCCGAAGCCGAGGGCATCCTGGACGGCGATCCGTTGATTACATGCGGCGTGCGCACGTATCGCGTTCACACCTGGCTCATCGCCGGCGCAGACAACGGTTACATGCCCTGATCCGAACCTCGAGAGGAAAGACGAATGGCAAACTCCCCCGTGCGCGACCCGCTCGCGGATCATCTCATCACGCCGCAAAACGCCGCACTGCTGGTTATCGACTACCAGCCTTCGCAGTTTGCGACCGTCCGGTCGAGCGACACGGGCTTGTTGCTCAAGAATATCGTTACGACGGTAAAGCTGGCAAAGGTCTTCAACGTGCCGATCGTGCATTCGACCGTCAACGTCGCGTCCGGACAACAGAAGCCGACCGTGCCCGAGCTGGCCGCGCTGCTGGCCGGCGACCCGCCCATCGATCGCACCACCGTCAACTCGTGGGAAGATCTCGACTTCCTGGCCGCTGTCCGCGCCACGGGCCGGCGCAAGCTCGTGCTTTGCGCGCTCTGGACCGAGGTCTGCATGGCATT
>DATAQE010000054.1:0-81904 GCA_036264835.1 Candidatus Elarobacter sp. | reverse complement strand
AACGCCGCGCTGCCGATCATGGCCGCGGCGCTGCTCGCGCGCGGGAAGGTCACGCTCAAGCGCGTCCCGCGGATCACCGACGTCTCGGTGATGTGGTCGCTGCTCGAGGCGCTCGGCGCGCGGCTCTCGCTGCACGACCGCAACACGATCACGATCGACGCCGCGAACGTGAGCAAGGCGCGCGCGCCGTACACGCTGGTGCGCAAGCTCGCCGCGTCGTTCGACCTGTGCGGCCCGCTGCTCGGGCGCTTCGGGCGCGCCGAGGTCCCGCTGCCGGGCGGCTGCGTCCTCGGGACGCGCGCGACCGACATGCACGAAGCAGCGTTCCGCGCGCTCGACGCCGACGTCGCCGTAGCCCACGGGTACCTGATCGCGAGCGCGCGCAACGGCCGCCTGCACGGCGGCGAGATCTCGTTCCGCATGCCGTCGGTCGGCGCGACGAAGAACGCGATGTTAGCGGCGGTCCTCGCCGACGGCGAGACGGTGATCAGCAACGCCGCGATGGAACCGGAGGTCGTCGACCTGGCGAACTTCCTGGTCGCGATGGGCGCGAAGATCGCCGGACAGGGCGGCGACACGATCCGCGTGACCGGTGTGCGCGAGCTGCACGGCGTAGAGTACGAGATCATCCCCGACCGCATCGCCACCGGGACGCTCCTGCTCGCGGGCGCGATCACGCGCGGCGACGTGACGGTGAAGCGGACGCGCCCCGACGACGTCCTCGCGCTGCAGCTCTCGCTCGGCGAGTGCGGCGTGAAGGTGACGAACGGCGACGACTGGATCCGCGTGCAGGCCGACACGGTAAAAGGCGGGACCGACGTCGTCACCGCGCCGCATCCGGGATTTCCCACCGACCTGCAGCCGCAGATGCTCTCGTTCCTATGCACGGCGCCCGGCGTGAGCGTCGTCGAGGAGTCGATCTTCAACGCGCGTTTCTCGTACGTCAACGAGCTGGTGCGCATGGGTGCCGACGTGCGCGTCGCGATGGACAACAACACCGCGCTCGTCAAGGGCGTCCCGCGCCTCTCCGGCGCGCCGGTCGAAGCGCCCGACATCCGCGCCGGCGCCGCATTGGTGCTGGCCGGCCTGGCCGCCGCCGGCGAAACCGAGATCATCGGCCTCGAATACATCGACCGCGGCTACGAACGCCTCGAAGAAACGCTCTCATCGCTCGGCGCACAGGTCCAACGCGCCAGCGGCATCATCCCCTTCAGCGAACCGACCGGAACCTTCGAGACCAGCGTCTACCCGAGCGTCTGACCTCGGCTCAAAACATCTGGCGCGGTACCGGCATCTGATCGAGCAGGGTCGCGCACCGGGCGTGATGCGCGATCCAGAGCGGCAGCCGCCCGTCGATCCAATTCGCGACGGCGAGCAGCCGGCGATACTCTCGTTCGGGGCGCTTGTTGTGGACCGGCTCGTGATGCGCAATGCGGTTCCGGAAGTCTTTGATACGAAGGAGCTCGCCGTAGATCGGTCCCCGGTGCGCCTGCGCTCCGCGCGGATAGTTGGGAAAGGCTCGGTGAAGCGCGGCATTCCACAGCAGCCGCACGCGGTTGCCGTTCGGCCCGGCGTCGATGAGCTTCGTCCAGAAGCCGAAGTGGAGACCTGCCACGACATGCGGCGGATCGACCGGCTTTCCGCCTCGGGTGAGGCGATTCGCGACTTCGGCAACCGAGCCGGTCAAGTCGTATGCGGCACGGCGAAAGAGGCGTGCGCTGTACCAGTCGTTTCGGCCGCACGCCGTACTCATCTCCCGGTGCAGCGCGTTTCTCAGCGCGATCTCCAGCGCTTGCAGCGGTCCGTAGAACGATGCTGACAGAGCGGTATTCCAGATATAAAAGTCGAGCGTCGCCCGGAGCGGTGGACCGGTTGGGCCATAGGAGCCGAGCCGTTCGGCGCTGAGAAGCTTCTCGAGCTCGATCAGATCTTGAACCGTGTAAGCGAACACCTTGACGTTACCCGCGCTATTCCGTATGATCGCTGACGTAAGCCCCGGATGCCTCCCCTGCGCGAATGCGTATGCGGCGCCGGGGCGCTCCATTTTTTTAGCTTGGATGCCGAGACCGTTCTTCGGTAAATCAGTGCGGACGGTGATCCCTTGTGCGGGTCGCGTTCGTCTCGTGACTGCGGCCGTTTCGGAGCGATAGTGTAACGGTCAGCGGCCGAAGTCTACCGCGGCGCTGTTGCCGCCGCTGATCAGAACGCAGATGCGCTCGCCGGGTGCAGCAACGTATGCGCCGGAGAGCAATGCTGCGAACGCTGCGGCGCCGCCCGGTTCGGCGACGATCGTGAGCGCGCGCCACAAGCGTTCCTGCGCCGCGCGGATAGCGCCGTCGGGCACGAGGACGACGCGGTCGACGTAGCGTTGTGCGATCGGGAGCATCAGCTCGCCGACGCGGCGCGGTGCGAGCGAGTCGGCGGCGATGCTCTCGGTCGGCGCGTCGACGGGGCGGCCCGCTTCGAGCGCGCGCGTCAGCGTGGGTGCGCCTTCGGGCTCGACGCCGACGATGCGCACGCGGCCCGCGTACCGGGCGGCGATCCCGCCGATCAAGCCACCGCCGCCGACCGCGACCAGCAGCGTGTCGATCCGCGGGAGCTGCTCGTCGAGCTCGTGCGCGAGCGTCGCTTGGCCGAGCAACGTCTCGCGTTGGTCGAACGCGTGCACCGGCATCGCGCCGGAGCCCGCGATCTTCGCTTCGCACGCGGAGAGCGCGTCGGCGTAGCGGTCGCCCGCGATGACCAGCTGCGCGCCGTATTCGCGGATGCGGTCGAGCTTCGCCGGCGGCGCGATCCTCGGCACGAAGATCGTCGCCGGAACGCCGCGCTTCATCGCCGCGTACGCGACCGCCGCGGCCGTGGTTACCGCCCGACGCAGCGACCACGCCGGCCGGCGGGACCTCGCGCAGCAGCAAGTTCGCGAACGCGCCGCGCGTCTTGAACGACCCCGCGTGCTGCAGCAGCTCCAGCTTCGCGAACAGCTCGATCGGCGGCAGGCCGAAGTCCGCCGGATCGAGCTCCATCACCGGCGTCCGGCGGACCCACGGCGCGATTAGCCGGGCGGTCTCGGCGATCCCCGCGCCGTCCAGGGCCAGCATAGGTTGACATGGTAATCGGCAATTAAGCAAAATAGCAATATGCCGATCGACATGGCGCTGCGCGCGCTCGCGAACGAGCGCCGGCGCCAGATCCTGGCCTGGCTCAAGGAGCCGCGCGAGCACTTTCCGCCGCAATCCGACGGCGATCTCGTCCGCGACGGCGTGTGCGGCGTCCTGATCGCGCAGAAGCTCGGCGTGAGCCAGCCGACGGTCAGCGAGCACCTCAAAGTCCTCGCACACGCGGGTCTGATCGGCTCCAAGCGGATCAAGCAGTGGACGTTCTACAAGCGCGACGAGGCGCGGATCGCCGAGATCAAGCAAGCGATCACGGAGACGGTCTGAGGATTTCCCTCGCTGGGCCCGAACCGGTACGGGTCGTTCAAGGGAGCACTATCATCGACATCGGGATCGATCTGGGAACCGCCAACGTCCTCGTCTACGTCAAGGGCAAAGGCATCGTGCTGCGCGAGCCGTCCGTGGTCGCCAAAGACGTCCGCACGAACAAGACCCTCGCCGTCGGCGAAGAGGCGCGGTTGATGCTCGGCAAGACGCCGAGCAACATCCAAGCGATCCGCCCGCTGCGCGACGGCGTCATCGCGGACTTCGAGGTGACCGAAGCGATGCTCGGCTACTTCATCAAGAAGGTCACGCGGCAGCGCTCGTTCCTCAGCACGCTGTTTCGCCCCAAGCCCTCGGTCGTGATCTGCGTCCCCGCTGAGATCACCTCGGTCGAGGAGCGCGCGGTGCGCGACGCCGCCAAGCTCGCCGGCGCGAAGTCCGTCGACATCATCGAGGAGCCGATGGCCGCCGCGATCGGCGCCGGTCTGCCGATCGACGGGCCGTCCGGGAACATGGTCGTCGACATCGGCGGCGGCACCACCGACGTCGCGGTGATCTCGCTCGGCGGGATCGTCGTCTCGCAGTCGATCCGCGTCGCCGGCAACAAGCTCGACGAAGCGATCATCCGCCACATCCGCCGCGTGTACAACCTGATGATCGGCGAGCGCACCGCCGAGGAGATCAAGATCAAGATCGGCTCCGCGTACCGGCTCGAGCAAGAGCTCGCGATGGAGATCCGCGGGCGCGACTTGATCAACGGTCTGCCGAAGACGGTGAAGATCACCTCCGAGGAAGTGCGCGAGGCGCTCTCCGAGCCGGTGCAGGCGATCGTCGAAGCGGTCAAGGCCGTGCTCGAGAAGACTCCGCCCGAGCTGGCGGCCGACATCATCGACCGCGGCGTCATCCTGACCGGCGGCGGCGCACTCTTACGCGGCTTGGATACTCTTCTCGGAGAGGTCACAGGAATTCCGGTCATCGTCGCTGAGGACCCGATGTCGTGCGTCGCGATCGGGACCGGCCAGCGCGTCGGCTACGCCGGATCGCTGGCAGGCTAGCGCGACCTCTTCAGCCGCAGGTGCGTTCTTCTAGAATGATGTCCAGCCGTCTCCGGTCTCTCGCGCTCGTCGTCCCGCTCGGTTTCGCGCTCGCGTGCGGCGGGACGCCGTTCGCCGCCGCCGCGCAGAACCCGAACGCGAGCGGGCTGCAGACACCGGACTACCGCATCCAGACCGACGAGACGCACTGGAACTTCAACACCGGCGACTTCACGATGCCGCACCGCGTGCGCTTTTCGCGCCCCGGCACCGACGCGGTCAGCGACAAAGCGACGGGGAACTCGAAGAACGGGACCGCGACGCTGGTGGGCAGCGTCGTCGTTCACGACAGCGGGAACGCCTCGGAGGCGAGCGACGCGGCCTACCACGGCAGCGGCCCGGCGACGCTGCTCTGCGATCAGCTCGAGATCGACTCGAAAGCGAAGCTGTACACCGCGACCGGTCACGTGCACTTCTCGCAAGGCTCGCGCAGCGGGACCGCCGACAAGGCGATCCTCAACCGCGCGAACGGGACGCTGCACCTCGAAGGGTCGGTCCATCTCACCGACAACGGCTCGACGATCACCACCGACGTGCTCGACTACAACCTGAACACGAAGGACGTCGACGTCCGCGGCAACCCGACGATCATGACGCAGCCCGCGAACAAGGCGGCGCCGCCGCCGTCGAGCCCGCCGCGCGGCCGGCAGACCGCGAAGCCGAAGCCGAAGCCGTCGCCGTCGCCGAAGCGGAAGCCGTAACGCGCATGCGCTCCGCGACGCGCACGACGTTCGCCGGGCTCGCGCTCGTCGCGCTGTGCGCCGGCGTGGCCCGGTCGCCCGCGCCTTCACCGCTCCCGCAGCCCTCGGCGTCCGTCGCGCCGTCGCGGTCCCCGAGCCCGTCACCGTCACCGTCACTGCGTGCCGTGCCGAGCGCGAAGCCGAACGCGAGCGCTGCGCCGGGGACCACGAAGTCGGCGCTGGAGACGCCGTACTACAAAGTCGAGACCGACGTGATCAGCTACAAAGGCAACGGCGATTTCACGATGCCGAACAAGGTGGCGTTCTCGCGCCCGGGCAGCGACGGCACCGCCGACCGCGCCGAAGGGAACGACAAGCGCGGGACCGTCTCGCTGATCGGCAACGTCGTGATCCACGACAACGGCAATGCGCCGGAGGCCGGCTCCGAGGACGAGTACGCCAAGGGCGGTCCCTCGACGCTCACCTGCGACCAGCTCGACGTCGATTCCAAAGCGAAGATCTACAACGCGATCGGCCACGTGCATTTCGAGCAGGGCGACCGCAAGGCCGACGCCGACCGCGGCGTGCTCAACCGGAGCTCCGGGACGCTCCATCTCGCGGGCCACGTCAACACCGCCGAGGGCGCCTCGACGCTGCGGGCCGAGGACGCGAACTACAACCTGAACACGAAGCGCTTCGAGATCACCGGGAAGCCGGTGGTCATCAAGCAGCCCGTTCCGACGCCCGAGCCCGGCACCGTCGCCAGCCCCTCGCCGAAGCCGAAGAAGCGGCGGATCCCGTTCTGACGCGAAACGCGGTATCCTGAGTCCGTGATCGGACTGTTCGACGGGAGCGGCGAAGCCGGCGGCGCGAAAAGCGTGCGCGAGCCGCTCGCGGCGCGGATGCGGCCGCGGACGCTCGACGAGTTCGTCGGACAGGAGCAGGTCGTCGGCCCGGGCCGCGCGCTGCGCCGCGCGATCGAGTCGGACCAAGTCCCCTCCATGATCCTGTGGGGGCCGCCGGGGACCGGGAAGACGACGCTCGCGCGGATCATCGCGCAGCAGACCGGCGCGCACTTCGCGGCGCTCTCCGCGGTGAGCGCCGGTGTCGCCGATCTGCGCCGCGTCGTCGCCGACGCGCAGAAGCTGCGCGCCGCCAGCCGCCGCACCGTGCTCTTCATCGACGAGATCCACCGCTTCAACAAGGCACAGCAGGACGCGGTGCTGCCGTACGTCGAGGACGGGACCGTCACGCTGATCGGCGCGACGACCGAGAACCCGTCGTTCGAGGTGAACTCCGCGCTGCTCTCACGCTCGCGCGTCTTCGTCCTGAAGTCGCTCGCGGACGAGGACGTCCGCGCGCTGATCGAGCGCGCGCTGCACGATCCCGAGCGCGGGCTCGGCGCGCAGAACGTGGAGCTCGAGCCCGACGCGCTCGACGCGCTGGTGAATCTGGCGAACGGCGACGCGCGCTCGGCGCTGAGCACGCTGGAGTTCGCCGCGTCGGCCGCGCCGAAGCGCGAGGACGGCGTCCGCGTAATCGGCGAGCAGACGATCGCGGACGCGCTGCAGCGCCGCGCGACCGGCTACGACAAGGGCGGCGACGCGCACTACGACACGATCAGCGCGTTCATCAAGACGATCCGCGGCAGCGATCCCGACGCCGCGGTCTACTGGCTGGCGCGGATGATCGACGCGGGCGAGGACCCGCTGTTCATCGCGCGGCGGCTGGTGATCCTCGCCAGCGAGGACGTCGGTCTCGCGGACAAGCACGCGCTCCCCCTCGCGATGGCGGCGCAGCAGGCGGTGCACTTCGTCGGGATGCCGGAGGGCTTCTACCCGTTGGCGCACGCGGTGCTGTACCTGGCGACCGCGCCGAAGTCGAACGCCGTCGGCCGCGCGTACGGCGCCGCGCTCGACGACGTGCAGTCGACGCGCAACGACCCGATCCCGCTCCACCTCCGCAACGCGCCGACGAAGCTTATGCGCAACCTGGGCTACGGCGAAGGCTACCGCTACGCGCACACCGACTACGCCGACATGGACGCGGAAGGCGATCTCCCGCCCGCGGTCGCGCTGCAGTCCAACCTCCCGGAAGCGCTCGGCGCGCGCACCTACTTCGAGCCCGGAAAACAGGGCGACGAAGCGCGCCTGCGCGGTTGGATCGACGAACGCCGCCGCAGCGCGTCCACCGCCGAATCGGACCTTTTCGGCCAAGACGACTAGCGCGCGCGAGATTCGGTATGGACTCCGACGGCGCGCAGATGTACAATCTGCGCGCGTTTCGCGACGCGCCCTTGCCGGACGACTCCGACCGCGTGAAGAGCCGAGAGGAGGTGAACCATGAGTACAACGACGGAACCAGTCTGGGCGAACGATCCCGAATTCGCTGCGGAAGTCGAGGCCAACCCCGCGCTGCGCGCGAGCCTGGAGCGACTTGCGCGCAGAATCGACGAGCACATCGCGAAAGGGAACAAGCCCGACTACGAGGCGGCCCAACGGAGACAGGCCGAGCTCGAAGCGCACTACGCGACGCTTCCGCCGACCGGGCGGACCGAAGAAGAAGCGCGAGCCTTGATCGCCCGTCATTGTCCGAAGCGGTCCTTCTTCCGGTGAAGGCAGTGCTCGATACGAACGTGCTGTTCTCAGCCGCCTTGGCGCAGCGCGACGAACGGCGCGGCCTCGCCCGCTGGGTCGTCGACGTCGCGTTGATAGCACAGCGCCGGTTCCAACACGTCACGTCCGATTTGCTGATGAACGAGCTCCAAAGGGTCCTGTCGCGACCCGGCATGCTCGATTCACAAGGCGCTGCTGATTTCGTGGACAACATCCTGGACGTATCGACGTTGGTCCGCGTTCGCGGGATAGCGATGGGTGTCCGGGACCCGAATGATGACAAAGTCATCGAGACGGCGATGAACGGCGACGTGGACTTCGTCGTCTCGGAGGATGCCGATCTGCACGATCTGTCGGCGCGGCGAGCGATCGCAAAGGTTGGGATCGGGATCCGGGCGCGGCCGATTCGCGTGATCACGCTGCGCGAGCTGGTCGCCGAGCTGGAGGGAACGCCGAGGTACAGCCCGCTGATCGCGCCGGAGCTGCTTCCCGCAACGCTCGCGGCCTGAAGCGGGCTCTTAGGGCGGGCATGGTCCGCATTTATCTGGACAACGCGGCGACGACGCCGGTGCGGGCGGAGGTCGTTGAGGCGATGGTCCCGCTGCTCGGCGGAGGTTACAACCCGAGCTCGCTCCACGCCGAAGGCCGCGCCGCGCGCGCCGCCGTCGACGCGGCCCGCGAGACGGTCGCACGCGTGCTCGGCGCGGCGCCGCGCGAGATCGTCTTCACCGGGGGCGGGTCCGAGTCGGACGTGCTCGCGATCGCCGGCGCCGCACGAGCCGCCGCCTCGTGTGGCCGCCACGTCGTCACCACGGCGATCGAGCACCACGCCGTCCTGCACGCGGTCGACGTCCTGGAGCGCGACGGCTGGCGCGTCACCCGCCTCCCGGTCGACAGGGACGGCCGCGTCGATCCGGAGGTCTTTGCCGCAGCGCTCACCCCGCAGACGACCCTCGCCAGCGTGATGCTGGCCAACAACGAGATCGGCGTGATCCAGCCGGTCGCGCGGCTCGCCGCGATCGCCCGCGAGCGCGGCGTGCTCTTCCACACCGACGCGGTCCAGACGGCGGGGTGGCTGCCGCTCGGCGTGGACGCGCTCGGCGTCGACCTGCTCTCGCTCTCGGCGCACAAGTTCCACGGCCCGAAAGGCGTCGGCGTCCTCTACGTCCGCCGCGGCACCCCGCTCGAGCCGCTGATCGTCGGCGGCGGCCAGGAGCACGGCCTGCGCGCCGGCACCGAGAACGTCGCCGGGATCGCCGGCTTCGCGACCGCGCTCGCCCTCGCCGAAGCCGAGCGGCCCGCCGCCGCCGTGCGCGTGGCCGCCCTGCGCGACCGCCTCCAGGCCGGGATCCTCGCCGCCGTCCCCGACGCGCTGATCAACGGCGCCGGCGCGCCGCGGCTCCCGGGCAACCTCTCCGTGGCCTTCCCCGACACGCCCTCGGACGCGCTGCTGATCCGGCTCGACCTCGAAGGGATCGCCGCGTCCGCCGGCAGCGCCTGCGCCGCCGGGTCGCTCGAGCCGAGCCACGTCGTCGCGGCCCTCGGCATCCCCGAGCGGCACCGGACCGGCGTCATCCGCTTCTCGCTCGGCCGCGCCACCACCGAGGCCGAGATCGAAGAGGTCCTGGGCCGGTTGCCTGCCGTACTGGTGAGCGTACGCACCCCGGCCGCCGTGTAGCGGTTAGGAATTATGGGAAAGGGCCGACCGTGGCTCTAGCGAGCGCACGGAGGATCGGTTTTTGAGTTCGGCTTTCGACTGGGCGATCGTTTTGGATGTCGGGGTGGGTGTCGGGGTGCTGCTGATCGGGATCGCAGCCTTCATCCTCTGCTCCGCCGTCGCCAGAACGTTCACCCGGTTGAACACGACGCTCGACGAGGTCGACCGCCAGATCGCCGCGCTCTCCGCACCCGTCGCCGAGACGCTCGCGCACGTCGGCGGGATCGCGGACACCGCGGACTCGACGGTCGCGAAACTCGGCGGCGTCGTCGGCACGCTCGAAACCGTCGCCGGCTCGGTCGGCAACACCGCGAAGCTCGCCTCCGACTCGCTGGCGCCCGCACTGGTGAACGTCGGCGCGACGCTCACCGGGATCACCGCCGGCCTGCGCAAGCTCTTGACCGGCAAGCGCGGAGCACCGGAAGACGGAGGGATCACGACCGGTGGATGACGACCGTCTCGAAAGCGGGTCGGGTGCGGGGATCGGCGGGTTCGTCGCCGGGCTCGCGATCGGCGCGCTCGCGGGCGTCGCGCTCGCGATGATCCTCGCACCGCAGTCCGGCGAGGACACGCGGGATCTGCTCGTCGCCAAAGCCCGCGAGGCGGGCGAACGCGCGCGGGACACCGCCGGTGACGCCGGCGATCTGCTCGAACGCGGCCGCCGCATCGTCGCCGACGCGAAAGCCCGGCTCGACGGCGCGATCGCGGAAGGGAAAGACGCGGCCTCGCGCCAGCGCACCACGCTCGAGAACGACAACAGCGAAAGCTAGGAGTAACGGTGGATATCAAAGTCAACGTCCGCGAGTCCGAAGGCGATGCCTACGTCGTCGACCTCACCGGCGAGATCGACGTCTACACCTCGCCGAAGGTCAAGGACGCGATCACGGAGCTGATCGACCAAGAGCACTACAACCTCGTGATCAATCTCGAGAAGGTGCGCTACATCGACTCGACGGGGTTGGGCGTCCTGATCGGCGGGCTCAAGCGCGTCCGCGAGCACGGCGGCTCGGTCAACCTCGTCTGCACGAACCCGCAGATCAAAAAGATCTTCGACATCACCGGCCTGGTGAAGATCTTCGGGATCTTCGACGACGAGCAGAGCGCGATGAAGGCGCTCGTGTGAACCCCGCGATCCTCGAAGTGTCCTCGCACGGGACGGTCGAGCTCAAGATCCCAGGCCGCGCGGAGTGGGTCGCGGTCGCGCGCCTCGCCGTCGCCGCCGTCGCGAGCCGGCTGCGGTTCTCGGTCGACGAGATCGAGGACATCAAGCTCGCGATCGCCGAGGCCTGCACGAACTCGATCCAGAGCGCCGGGGGCGCCGACGCCGGGACGATCGAGATCGTCTGCGACGCACTGGAGGACGAGCTGCGGGTCACCGTCCGCGACCGCTCCGCGGGGCTGCACCTCGAGGCCGTCAAACCGGGCGGGCTCGACGAGGGCCGCACCGAAGAGCTTGGCGTGTTCCTCATTCGAGCCCTCATGGATACCGTGGACTACACGAGCGACCCGCGCCGCGGTACCGAGCTCGTGATGACGAAACGCGTCAGCTCGTAACGATGTCCTCGTCGGTTCCTCACGTGGACGAGGAACGGTGGGATCGCAACCGGGCGCGCCAGGCTTTCGCGCGGTTCGCCGAGCTGCGCGCCGACCGGAATCTCGACAGCGGCCCCGATCACTCGGGCGTCAGCGAGTTCGACCGCTTGCGCAACGAGCTCGTCGTCGCGCACCTCAACCTCGTCCGCTACCTCGCCGTGAAGTTCGCCAACCGCGGCGAGGCGCTCGACGACCTGATCCAGGTCGGCACCGTCGGTCTGCTCAAGGCGATCGACCGCTTCGATCTCGAGCGCGGCGTCGAGTTCACCACCTACGCGACGCCGACGATCGTCGGCGAGATCAAGCGCTATTTCCGCGACAAGGGCTGGGCGGTCAAGGTCCCGCGCCGGCTGCAGGAGCTGAACCTCAGCGTCAACCGCGCGATCGAGAAGCTCACGGTGAAGCTCGGCCACTCGCCGACCGTCGCCGAGCTGGCCTCGCACCTGGGCGCCTCGGAAGAGGACATCCTCGAAGCGCAGGAGCTCGGCCAGGCCTACAACCTGCTCTCGCTCGACACCGAGCTGAACGGCGAGGGCGACAAGAAGTCGCAGACGCTGGCGGACTACGTCGGCCAGAACGACGCCGGCCTCGAATTGCTCGAGGACCGCGCGAACCTCGAGCGCGCGTTCCAGGTGCTCACCGGGCGCGAGCGCGTGATCCTGTACCTGCGCTTCTACGAGAGCGTCTCGCAGACCGAGATCGCGAAGCGGCTCAACGTCTCGCAGATGCACGTTTCGCGCCTCCAGCAGAAGGCGCTCGAGAAGCTGAAGAACTTCCTGCAAGAGAAATGACGCTGCTCACCGGAGCCGTCGCGGCGTGCGCGCTCTACCAAGGCGCGCGCGCCGTCTTCGCGTTCCGGGGTGCGCGCACGCGCGACGACGTCGACGTCGCAAACCTGCGAGCACTCAGCGCGGTCGCGTTCGCGACGCTGGACAGCGGCGAGGTGACGCGCTACGTCGGCGTCGCGCTGTTCGCGGTCTGGCTGGTCGCGTACGCGGGGCGGCGGCTGAGACCGGAGATCGCGCGCCGGCGGCGCACGGCCTCGGCCAGCAGCGCGACGATCAGCAGCACCGAGCCGTCGATCACGGCGTAGCCGCCGGCGACCGCCGACGGCGGGTTGCCCGAGGCGACGTGGAACCACGGCACCTTCGGGAGCCAGGTCCACGCGCCGAAGAACGTCCCGGCCAGCTCGAGGTCGGTGACCGCGATGAAGATCCCGGCGAAGAGCGCCTTGCGCGGGCCGAACAGGATCGCCGCCGCGAACAGCGGCAGCCAGTAGACGCCGTGCCAGTCGACCCGGTGCGTGAGCGCGGGCAGCACGGTGATGCCGGCGAGCGCCCAGGCGCACGCGACGGCGAGCGCGGCGTACGCGACCAGCCGCTCGCGGCGGCGGACCCAGCGCGTCGCGGCGAGGCTGAACGCGAACACGTAGACGAGGCCGTGGCCGAACGGCACGAACGCCGGGATCGCGCCGAACCGGTAGCGGTACCCGCCCCAGATCTGCGAGCCGAGGATCTCCCAGCCGGTCGCGACGACGACGCAGACCCAGACTTGCAGCCGGTCCGACGGCGAGAGCCGCCGCGTCCACAGCGCCAGGATCGCGAGGGTGAGCGCGCCGAGCGCGTACTCCCACGGCCACGGCTGCGCCAGGTGCCCGTCGACGTACAGCACGACGGGCGCGTAGAGCAGCACCGCCGGCAGATACCACAGCGGCGTTCGGGACGCGCCGTCCGGCGAACCGCTCACGCGGCCGGATTCCGAGCCGCGTGCCGCGCCCCCTTGCCCCGCAGCGGCTGCGGATGAGCCACGGCGGCGGTGGGGCGGGGACCTGCGGGCGGCGAACCACGCGGGTCGGCCATGACTTCCCAAGAGCTCCGTCAAGCGTTCGTCGACTTTTTCGTGCGGAACGGGCACGCGCATCTGCCCTCTGCCTCGCTCATCCCCGATGAGATGAGCACCACGCTCTTCACGATCGCGGGGATGGAGCAGTTCGTCCCAGTCTTCCTCGGCGAAGCGCCGGCGCCGGCGGCGCGCGCGGTCACGGTGCAGCGCTGTCTGCGCGTCGCGGGCGCGAAGTCGGATATCGAGAACGTCGGGCGGACCGGGCGGCACGGGACGTTCCTCGAGATGCTCGGGAACTTCTCGTTCGGCGACTACTACAAGCGCGAGGCGATCCGCTACGCTTGGGAGTTCCTGACGACCGTCATGAAGCTCGACCCCGCGAAGCTCTACGTGACGGTGCACGTCTCGGACGACGACGCGCAGCGCATCTGGGAGAGCGAGATCGGGCTCGAACCCGCGCGCGTCACGCGCTGGGACGAGGACAACTTCTGGACGATGGGCGCGACCGGTCCGTGCGGTCCGTGCAGCGAGATCTTCTACGACACCGGCGCCGAGAACGCGGCCGGTCCCGACGACGACGGCCCGAACAAAGGGAACCGCTACGTCGAGATCTGGAACGTCGTGTTCCAGCAGTACAACCGCGGCGCCGACGGCAAGCTGACGGAGCTCCCGCGCAAGGCGATCGACACCGGCGCCGGTTTCGAGCGGATGCTCGCGGTCGCGAACGGGAAGGTCTCGATGTACGAGACCGACCTGTTCACCGACTTGATCGCCGCGCAGCCGCCGGTCGGGCAGACCTCGCTCGCGCCCGACGAGCAGCTGGTGCGCCGCCGCATCATCGCCGACCATGCGCGCGCGGCGACGTTCTTGATCGCCGACGGCGTCTACCCGTCGAACACCGAGCGCGGCTTCGTGCTGCGGTTCCTGATCCGGCGCGCGATCCGCAACGGCAAGCTGCTCGGCTATCCGCGCGAGTTCATCGCGGACCTCGCGAGCGCGGTCGTGGCGTCGCTCGAGAGCGGCTATCCCGAGCTGCGCGCGAAGCTCGCCGACGTGCAGAGCGCGCTGCGCGCCGAAGAGACGAACTTCATGCGCACGCTCGACCGCGGGATGCAGCTGCTCGAAGCCGAGATCGACGAAGCGGTCTCCGACTGCACGATGCTGATCTCCGGCGAGGACGCGTTCGTCCTCCACGACACGTACGGCTTCCCGTTCGAGCTCACCAAGGAGATCGCGAGCGAGCGCGGCGTCGCGGTCGACACCGTCGCCTTCGAGCGGAAGATGGACGAGCAGCGCGAGCGCGCGCGCGAAGACGCGGCGCGACGGCGCGGCGCGATCACCGTGAGCGAGGGGCAGGCGATCGCGTCGGCGTTCGAGGGCTACGGCGGGCTGGAGGCCGACGGCACCGTGCACGGCATCCTCATCGGCGTCAAGCCGGCGGAGCGCGTGCGGGCCGGTCAGGAAGCGCAGATACTGCTCGACCGCACCTCGTTCTACGCCGAGAAGGGCGGCCAGATCGGCGACCGCGGCCGCATCACCACCGCCGACGGCGCGGTCTTCGAGGTGACCGACACGCAGTACGTGGGCGAGGCGATCGCGCATCACGGGCGGTTGACGAGCGGCGAGATCGCCGTCGGCGAGAGCGTCCACACGACGGTCTATCCGGAGTGGCGCGAGGAGATCCGGCGGCATCACACCTCGGCACATCTCTTGCAGCGCGCGCTGAAGGACGTGCTCGGCGACGACGTCGTGCAGGCCGGCTCGTGGGTCGGCGTCGACCGCATGCGGTTCGACTTCCGCACGCCGTCCGGCGCGCTGACGGCCGAGCAGAAGCGCGCGGTGACGCAGCGCGTCAACGAGCTGATCCGCGCCGACTACCATCAGGAGCTGCGCGAGCTGCCGATCGAGGAGGCGAAGGCGACCGGCGCGGTGACGATGGCCGGCGAGAAGTACGGCGACCGCGTCCGCGTCGTCGGGTTCGGGCCGGCGGTCGAGTTCTGCGGCGGGACGCACGCGATCACGACCGGCGAGCTCGGGCTCTTCGTGATGCTCAGCGAGAGCTCGATCGGGAGCGGCGTGCGCCGCATCGAGGGGATCGTCGGGAAAGCCGCGGAGGCGTACGTCGAGCGGCAGCAGGACACGCTCGCGGCGCTCGGCGACAAGCTCTCCGCGAAACCCGACGAGATCGTCGAGCGCGTCGAGCGGCTGCAGTCCGACGTGCGCGATCTGCAGAAGTCGATCTCCGAGATCAAGGCTCTGCTCGCCGCCGCCGACGCCGCGCGCTACGTGGACGCGGCGGAAGAGATCGGGGGGATACGCTTCGTCTCCGCGGTCGTCCCCGAAGCGAACGCCGAGGCGCTGCGCGCGCTCGGCAACGCGATCCGCGCGCGTCTGCGCTCGGGCGTCGTCGCGCTCGCCGGCACCGACGGCGCCGCGGCCTCATTGTTCGCGAGCGCGAGCGAGGACGCGGTGAAAGCCGGCGTACACGCGGGGAATCTCGTCAAAGCCGCGGCGCCGCTCGTCGGCGGGAAAGGCGGCGGCGCGCCCGCGCAGGCGCAGGGCGGCGGCAAGGACCCGTCCGGCGCGAACGCCGCGCTCGACGCGATGCGCGAGGCGCTGCGCGACGCGCTCCACAAACAGCCCGCGTGATCGCGCTCGTCCTCGCGCTCGCAGCCGCGACGGCGCCGCCCGCGCCGCGGACCACCGTGTTGCCGCCCGACGCGGTTCTCGCGCGATATACCGCGGCGCTCGCGGCGCTGCAAGAGCCGCACGTCTTCGCGTTCGAGTACACGATCCAGCAGACCGGGCCGCGCACGCTCGAGCAGACGCACCGTGTCTTCCGCAGCGGGAACGACGAGCGCGACGAGACGATCACCGTGAACGGCAACCGCACCCACACGCCGCTCGTGCGCATCTTCCGCGGGCGCCGCTACCGCTACACCGTCGCGGCGCTCGCGCCGAAGCCGTCGGCGTACGAGTTCGTCTACGCGGGACCGCACAAGGACGGGAAGCACGTCGACTACGTCTTCGACCTCGTCCCCAAGGCGAAGCCGCCGGCGCTCGCGTTCACGCGCGTGACGATCGACGGCCTCGCGTTCCTCCCGCAGAGCGTCGCGTTCACCGGGCCGCATGCCGCGCGCGGGACCGTGACGTTCGTGAAGAACGACCGCTACTGGGTCGCGCGGAGCGCGAGCGCGCAGGCGAACGTGCAGGGCGGCGTCGCGCACGAGGTGCTGGGCTTCGTCCACTGGCGGTTCCCCAAAGCGCTGCCGCCCTCGACGTTCGCCGCCCCGCGCCCGCTCCGCACGGTCGGGCCCGCGCTGCTGCCGTGATGCGCGCGCTCCGGGTGCTGCTCTGCGTGCTCGCCGTAGTCGCGGCGCTGCGCGCGGAACGGTGCGCCGCGGCGGACGCCGCGAACGCCGACCCGCGCACGACCGCCGCGACGGTCGCGCACGACATGGGCGTGCAGGACCGGCTGCCGAGCGAGAGCGCGCCGCCGCCCCATGCGCGCCCCGACGAGAGCCAGGGCGGCTGGAGGCGCGGTGAGGGACCGGCCCCCGCC
Source organism: Candidatus Elarobacter sp. (assembly GCA_036264835.1). Classification (GTDB taxonomy): domain Bacteria; phylum Vulcanimicrobiota; class Vulcanimicrobiia; order Vulcanimicrobiales; family Vulcanimicrobiaceae; genus Vulcanimicrobium. The sequence continues at coordinate 65,364 of DATAQE010000054.1, read as the reverse complement.
GCCCCGAGCGCGAGCGCGGGCGTCTTCTCGCAGGCGCTGCTGTGGGGGGCGGTCGCGCTCGTCGCCGTGTTCATCGCGGCGACGGTCCTGGACGCCGTCGGCTCGCGCCGCGCGGCCGCCGCGCGTGCACGAGGCGATGCGGACGACGGCGATCCATCGAGCGCTGCGGCGCGCGCCGCGGCGCCGCGGGGAAGGCTCACGACCGCCGACGAGCTCGCGGCGGCCGGCCGCTACACCGAGGCGATCCACCAGCTGCTGAGCGACGCGCTCGCGATGCTGCGCCGGCGAATCGGCGGCGAGCTCTCCGACGCGCTGACCAGCCGCGAGATCCTGCGCATGACGAAGCTGCGCGCCGCCGAGCAGGACGCGCTCGGCGCGATCGTCGCGCGCGTCGAGCAGACCTGGTTCGCGCAGCGGGTCGCGGCGGCCGTCGACTACGACGCCGTGCGCGAGAGCTTCCGCATCTTCAGCGCGGCGGAGACGGGCGGCGGGTGAGGACGAAGCCGCCGCCGCTCTTCTCGATCCGCCTCGTCGCACTCTGGCTGGCGGCGGCCGCGCTCGCGTGCGCGTTCTCGTTCTTTCTGATGACGCGCGACACGACGGGCGAGAACCGCCCGGACGAAGCGGGACCGACGATCTTCTCGCGCTCCGCGATCGGGTACGGCGCGTTCTACCACACGCTGCGCACGCTCGGCGTGAGCGTCGCCGAGAGCACGGCGGCCGTGCCGAGCGGCGCGGCGCTCGTGGTGATCGCCGAGCCGAACCGTGACGAGCGAACGCTCGCGCACGTGCGCGACGTGATCGCGCGCGCGCCGTCGGTGCTGCTCATCCTCCCGAAGCGCAAGGGCCGGCCCGACCCGGAGCGGCCGTGGTTCTTGCGCTACGACGAGCTGCTCCCCGCGCGCGAGGTGCAGCGCGTCCTCGACACCGCCGGCGCGCAGGCGACCGTGGACCGCGGCGAGGAACGCGGCGCGTGGCGCACGATCGCGCCGATCGAGAACGCGCCGTCGATCGGCGACGCGCAGCTGGTGCGCTCGCCGCCGCTGGAGCCGTTTCTCGATGCCCCGGGCGGTGTGCTGATCGGCGAGTTCGTGCGCGGGGGACGGCGGGTCGCCGTGCTCGCCGATCCGGATCTGGCCGAGAACCACGGGCTCGTGCGGGGCGACAACGCCGCGATCGCCGTCGCGCTCGTGCGCAGCCTGCGCGGCGAAGGCGGCGGGCGCGTCGTCTTCGACGAGGCGGTGCACGGCTACATCAGCCGCCCGTTCGGGTTCGCGCAGCTGCTGTTCGGGTTTCCGTTCGTGCTGGTCACGGCGCAGCTCGCGCTCGCCGCCGCGCTGCTGGTGTGGTCGGCGGCGGGACGGTTCGGCGCGCCGAAGCCGCGCGAGCCCGCGCTGCCGGCCGGGAAGCGGACCCTGATCGAGAGCGGCGCGCGGCTCTTCGAGCTCGCCGATCACGCGCAGTACCTCGCCGACCGCTACGCCGACGCGGTCGTGCGCGAGACCGCGCGCCGGCTGCAAGCCCCGCGCGGGCTCACGCGCGCGCAGCTCGCCGCGTGGTTCACCGAGGCGGGCCGTCCGCTCCCCGCCGCGCCGGCCGCGGCCGGCGCTTCCGGCGCGGTCGACCGCGCCTACGCGATGCACGCTTGGAGGAGAGTCGCTCTCGATGAATCTGGACGCCGTACGCAGCACCGCCGCCTCGCTGAAGACTGAGGTCCGCAAGGCGATCGTTGGTCAGGACGACGCGATCGACCTGATGCTGACGAGCCTGCTCGTCGGCGGGCACATCCTGCTCGAAGGCGTCCCGGGGACCGCGAAGACGCTGCTCACGCAGTCGTTCGCGGCCGCGCTCGCGCTCGGCTTCAAGCGCATCCAGTTCACGCCGGATCTGATGCCGGGCGACGTGCTGGGCACGAACCTGTTCAACTTCCAGACCAACGAGTTCGTGCTGACGAAGGGCGCGATCTTCACGCAGCTGCTGCTCGCCGACGAGATCAACCGCAGTCCGCCCAAGACGCAAGCCGCGCTGCTGCAGGCGATGAACGAGCGCACGGTGACCATCGACGGGCGCGACTACCCGCTCGGCGATGCGTTCATGGTGATCGCGACGCAGAATCCGATCGAGCAGCAGGGGACGTATCCGCTCCCGGAGGCGCAGCTCGACCGGTTCCTGTTCAAGCTCGTCATCGACTATCCGGGCCGCGACGACGAGCTCGAGATCGTGCGGCGGCACGGTGCGCGCGCTGCGATGCCGCGGCTCGAGGACTTCGGGCTGCGGGCGGTCGCGAACGTGGACACGTTGCAAGCGATTCGCGCGGCGGTCGAGGACGTCACGCTCGGCGAGCCGATCGTCGCGTACATCGTCGATCTCGTCCGCTCGACGCGCGAGCACGCGAGCCTGCAGGTCGGCGCCTCGCCGCGCGCGGCGAACATGCTGGCCTCGGCGGCGCGCGCGCTCGCGGTGCTGAACGGGCGCGACTTCGTGATCCCCGACGACGTCAAGCAACTCGTCCTCCCCGCGCTGCGCCACCGCGTCGTCACCAGCGCCGCCGCCGAGATCGAAGGGCTCACCGCCGATCAGATCCTGCGGCAGACCGTCGAGCGGACGACCGCGCCGCGATGATCCGCCCGACGCGGCGCGCGGTGCTGCTCTTCGCCGCGCTGCTGCCGGTGCCGTGGGCGCTGATCGTCGCGAACACCGCGCTGTGGCCGTTCGCGTTCGAGGCGACGCTCCTGGTGCTGATCGCCGCGGCGACCGACGCGGTGCTGGCGTACCCGCGCCGCCTCTTGCACGCCGAGCTCATCGTGCCCGCGGCGGCGTTCGTCGGCGAGCCGTTCGAGGCGGCGCTCGCGCTCGCGACCGGCGCGCGGCGCGCGCCGGCGCGGTTCGAGGTCGCGCTCGACGCGAGCGGCGACGCGCACCCCGCGCTCGCGCGCGAGCGGTTCTTCGTGAACGGCCGCGCGGAGCGCACGCCGGTCGAGATCGTGCCGCGGCGGCGCGGGATCGTGCGGCTCGACGCGCTGTGGCTGCGCTGGGAAGGACCGCTCGGGCTCGTCGAGCAGATGCGCGTCTTCGAGCTCGGGCGCGAGGTGAAGGTGATGCCGAGCATCCACGCCTCGCGCACCGCGGCGTTCGAGCTCGCGACGCGCGACGCGGTGCTCGGCATGAAGACGCAGACGCAGAAAGGCGAAGGCTCGGAGTTCGAGGCGCTGCGCGAGCACGTCCCGGGGATGGACGTGCGCTTCGTCGACTGGAAGCACTCGGCGCGCCACCGCAAGCTGGTCTCGAAAGAGTTTCGCGCCGAGCGCAATCATCCGGTCGTGCTCGCGTACGACACCGGGTATCTGATGCGCGAGCCGATCGGCGGGCTGGCGCGGCTCGACCACTCGATCAACGCGGGGCTGCTGCTCGGCTGGCTCGCGCTGCGCACCGGCGACCTCGTCGGCGCTTACAGCTTCGGTGCGCGGCCGGGCCGGCTGGTCGCGCCGGCGCGCGGGATCGGGCGGTTCCGGCACTTGCAGCACGTCTCGGCCGATCTCGAGTACGGCACGGACGAGACGAACTTCACCCTCGGCCTCACGACGCTCTACGCGCGACTCGACCGGCGCTCGCTGATCGTGCTGTTCACCGATTTCGCCGACACGGTCACCGCCGAGCTGCTGGTGCGGAACGCCGAGCGGCTCGCGCGCCGCCACCTGGTCGTCTTCGTCGCGCTGCGCGACCCGCTGCTCGCCGATCTGTTCGCCGCCGCGCCCGAGGACGTGCGCGGCGTGGCGAGCGCGGTGATCGCGTACGATCTCTTGCGCGACCGGCGCGTCGTCCTCGAGCGGCTGCAGCGGCTCGGCGTGCACTGTCTCGACGTCCCGGCCTCGCGGCTCTCGATCGCGCTGATCAACCGCTATCTGCTGATCAAGCAGCGGGATCTGCTGTGACGGGCGAACGGCGCGAGGTCCCGGTCTTCCAGAGCGTGCGCTTCCGGCGCGAGCGCGAGGCGAGCTGGCTCGAGCTGGAAGCGCTCGTCGAGCAGGCCGGCGCGCACGGGATCGCCTCGCTGACCGCCGAGCAGCTCGAAGCGTTCCCGCTGCTGCACCGCGCGGTGCTCTCGTCGCTCTCCGTCGCGCGCGCGATCGCGCTCGACCGCGCGCTGGTCGAGTATCTCGACAGCCTCGCGATCCGCTCGTTCCTGGCGTTCTACGCGCCGCCCGTCGACCGCCTCGAGGCGGTCCGCCGTTTCGTCGCCGAAGGGTTTCCGCGCGCGGTGCGCGCGCTGCGCGTCCACGTCGCGATCGCGCTGCTCGCGCTGATCGTCGGCATCGTCTCGGGGTTCGTGCTGGTGAACGGCGACGAGCACCGCTGGTTCTCCGCGCTGGTCCCGGCCGATCTCGCCGGCGACCGCGGTCCGGCGAGCAGCCGCGCCGAGCTGCTGCAGGGCGAGCTGTTCGCGCCGGTCCCCGAGAACGTGCTCGGCGGGATCGCGAACGTGCTGTTCTCGCACAACACGCTGGTCGCGCTGCTCGCGTTCGGGCTCGGGATGCTCGCCGGGATCCCCGCCATTCTGCTGACCGTGTACCAAGGGCTCGTCCTCGGCGCGTTCATCGCGCTGCACGCGCACCGCGGGCTGACGTACGAGTTCGCCGGCTGGATCGGAATCCACGGCGTCACCGAGCTCCTCGCGCTCGCGCTGTTCGCCGCGGCGGGCCTGCGGCTCGGCGAGATCCTCGTCTTCCCGAGCGCGCTCTCGCGGCCCGACGCGCTCGCGCTCCACGGCCCGCTCGCCGGAAAGGTCGCCGCCGGCGGGGTCGCGATGCTCGCGATCGCGGCGGTCCTCGAAGGCTACTTCCGGGCCGCGGTGGCGAGCACCGACGCGCGGCTGGCGATCGCCGTCACGAGCCTGCTCGCGTGGACGGCGTACTTCGTCTTCAGCGGGCGGAGGGGCGCGCAGTGAGCGCGGCCGCGCAGCCGCGCGCCGACGAGCTGCTCGGGCGCCGGCGCCGGCGCGAGCGCATGCTGGTGACGCCGGACGGCGTCCCGCTGCGGATCGAGATCGCGGATGCGGGCGAGCGCGCGACGGCGTTCACGATCGACTTCGGGATCACGAGCGTGGTCGCGTACCTGCTGCTGATCGCCGCGATGCTGTTCTCGTGGGTCGGCGGCGGCGCGGTGGTCGCGGCCTTCACGTTCGTCGCGTTCGTCGTGCGCAACGCGTACTTCGTCGCCTTCGAGCTGGGCTGGGGCGGCGTGACGCCCGGGAAGCGGTTCATCGGGCTGCGCGTCATCGACCGGCACGGCGGCGCCTTGACCGCGGCCGCGGTCGTCGCGCGGAACCTCACCCGCGAGGTCGAGATCTTCTTCCCGCTCGCCATGGTGCTGCAGACCGAGAGCTGGGTGCTCGCGCCGTGGGAGATCGTCCCGCTCGCGGCGTGGCTGCTGCTCACGAGCGCGCTGCCGCTCTGCAACCGGGACCGGCTGCGCGCCGGCGATCTGATCGGCGGCACGATCGTGATCGCGGTCCCGAAGAAGCTGCTGCTCCCCGAGCTCGTCGCCGACCGCCGCCTCTTCACGTTCACCGCCGAGATGCTCGAGCGCTACGGGATCCTCGAGCTGCAGGTCCTCGAGGATGTGCTGCGCCGTTCGGACGCATCCGAGCAGCTGCCGCTGCTGATGGAGATCGCCGAGAAGATCCGGCGCAAGATCCGCTACCCGCAGCCGGTCGCGCCGCGCGACACGTACGCGTTCCTGCGCGATTTCTACGCCGCGCAGCGCGAGTTCCTCGAGCTGCGCCGGCACCTCGGCGACGAGCGCGCCGACAAGCACTACGGCGAACGCGCGCGGCGCCCGGAGCGCTAATCGAAGACGGAGGCGAGCTGCTCGATGTCGATCCCTTCCTTCGCGACCCGCAGGTCGTGGTAGATGATCGTCGAGAGCACCGACTCGTACGCGCGCACCAGCGCGATCCACAGGAAGTAGACGACCGCGTACGCGACCAGCGTCCCGGGCCGCCGCAGCGACGCGTTGATGAGCGCGTTGCCGCCGACCTGCACGATCCCGACGAGCAGCGCCGCGCCGAAGATCGGCCAGCGGTATCCCGAGGTCAGATCGGAACTGCGCGACATGCTCTCCGTCGGCCCGAGCTGCTCGACGACGCACGCCGGGATCGTCACGTACCAGACGCACAGCGCGACCAAGCCCGGGACGATGAGCAGCAGGAAGCCGATGCCCGTGATGATCCCGACCAGCAGCGAGGCCCCGATGACCGGCCAGAAGCGCTGCAGCCCGCGCGCGATCGACTCGCCCGGGTTGATCCCGCGCCGCCGCAGCGCCTGGAACGTCGCGAAGACGATCATCGCCTCGCTCAGCGCCGAGAGCACCGCGTTGAGCAGCGTGACGACGAAGCCGGTGCCCGAGCTGCGCATGCCGTTGTGCTCGAGCCAGACGTAGACGCCGATCGGGACCGATGCGAGCGCGCTGATCCCGAAGATCGTGAAGAAGTTTCCGAACAGCACCTCGATCGCGCGCGAGAGCGCGAGGGAGACGCTGAACCTGGCGGGCTCGTACGTCCCGTAGTCGCTTCCGGGGCCGCTCGTCATGGGCGGCTCACTTCCCGCGCCGCGGCCCGAAGCCTGCGCGAACCGCACCCCCCGGCGGCGGCGTACCGGGGGCATGAGAACAGCGTTCCTCGGAATCGCGGCGCTCGTCGCGCTGCTGGCCGCCGCGCCGCCGGCCAAGACCTACGTCGTCCACATCCGCGACGACAAGTTCGAGCCGCCCTCGGTCACGGTGAAGGCCGGCGACGCCGTCACGTTCGTCAACGACGACGACGACGCGCACACCGCGACCGCCGACGACGGCTCGTGGGACTCCGAAGGGCTCAACCAGGGCCAGAAGTGGTCGCACACCTTCGCGAAGAGCGGGAACGTGACGTACCACTGCACGGTCCATCCGTTCATGAAGGGCACGCTCGTCGTGCGGAGCGCGTCGTGAGGCGGCGCGATTTCGTCGGCCACGTCGCGTGGACCGGCGCGGGGATCGTCTACGCGCTCGGCGTCGATGGGATCGTGCGCGCCGCACCCGCTTCGGCGAAGGGCCAGTTCGCGTTCGTGCAGATCTCGGACAGCCACATCGGCTACAGCGGCCCCGCGAACGACGACGTGCGCGCGACATTGCAGAAGACGGTCGCGGGCGTCAACGCGATGCCGAACCAGCCGGCGTTCGTGATCCACACCGGCGACGTCACGCATCTGAGCAAGGCCGCGGAGTTCGACGACGCGCGCGCGATCCTGAGCACGCTGCGCGCGCCGCTGATCACGATCCCCGGCGAGCACGACGTGATCGGCGCGGAGGGCCCAAAGCGCTTCGCCGCCGCGTTCGGGCGGGGCGATGCGAAAGGCCGCGGCTGGTCGTCGTGGGACCAGGGCGGGATCCACTTCGTCTCGCTGATCAACGTCGGCGAAGGCGAGACGATGGGCGTGCTCGGCGACGAGCAGCTCGCGTGGCTGCGCGACGATCTGGCCGCGCGCGCGCCGTCGACGCCGCTGGTCGTCTTCGGGCACGTCCCGCTCTTCGCGGTCGCGCCGGAGTGGGGATGGACGACGAGCGACGGCACCAAGGCGATCGCGCTGCTGAAGCGCTTCGACGCCGCGACGGTGCTGAACGGCCACATCCACCAGGTCGTCGAGCACAGCGAGGGCGCGATCCGGTTCGCGACGGCGCGCTCGACCGCGTTTCCGCAGCCCGCGCCCGGGACGCCGAACGCGAAGCCGGGGCCGCTGAAGGTCGCGCCGGACTCGCTGCTCGGCGTCCTCGGCTATCGCGCGGTGCAGGTCGAGGGCGGCGCGCAGTGGCGCGAGCGGACGCTAGCGCAGGGCTGAGCGCCGTCGAAGCCCGGCCGACGATGCTCGACGAGCCGGCGTTCGACCGCGCGTACCGGGCGCACGCCGCCCGCCTCCGCGCGGTGGCGTACGACGTCCTCCGCGACCGTGACGGCGCGGAGGACGCCGTCCACGCGGCGCTGATCCGGGTGTGGAGCGCCGGCGCGTACCGGCCCGAGCGCGGCGCGCTGCTCCCGTTCCTGATCGCGTGCGTGCGGCGCGAGGCGCTCGACGCGCTGCGCGGCTCGAAACGTCGCCGGCTGCGCGAAGTCCGCGCGAGCTCGGGCGAGCCGCTCGCGTTCGACGATACCGCGGCGCTCGACCCGCTCGAAGCGCGGCGGGTGCGCGGCGCGCTCGACGCCTTGCCCGGCGAGCAGCGCGAGGTGATCCTGCGCGCGTACTACGGGCACCGCACGCTGGCGGAGGTCGCGCACGACACGAACATTCCGCTCGGCACCGTGAAGAGCCGGCTCGCCGCGGCGCTGCGCCGGCTCCACGTCACCCTCTCCGAAGGACCCGCATGAACCATCTCGACGACGACGCCGAGCTCTACGCCCTCGGCCTGACCGAACGCGAACGCGACGCGGAGATCGAAGCGCATCTCGCGACCTGCGAGACGTGCCGCGCGCGCGTCGTCGCCGCGGAGGAAGCCGCCGCGTCGCTCGCCGCGACGCTGCCGCCCGCGCCTGCCGCCGCATCGTCCGACGTATCGGCGCTTGCGGCACGGCGTGCGGCGCGCCGGCAAACGTGGTGGCCGTCGGCTGCCGCGGCCGCGGCGGTCGTGCTCGGCGCGGTCGCGGCCGGCGAAGGCGTCGCGGCGAGCTCGGCGAGCGCGGAGCTCGCGCGCACCGACGTCGCGCTGACCGCGATCGCGTCCTCGCACTTCGGCCACACGACGCTCGCCTCCGATCCCGGCGTGATCGCGAAGGCGCTCTACGCGCGCGACGGCGCCTGGTGCTACGTCGTCGCGAACGGCGCCCCGCGCGGCGCGCACGTCGTCCTCCGCCGCGGCGCGAGCGCGCGCGACATGGGCGCGCTCGACGCCGGTGCCCCGGCGACGCTCTTCATCCGCGACCCCGGCCGTCCCGACGATGTGACGATCGTCGCGAACGGCCGCGTCCTGGCGCACGGAAAGCCCGCGTTCTGACGAGCGTTTTTCGCACGCGCTGAACCTCGCGGCGGTCGCGCTCGACTCAGCAGCATGACGCGCACACCGCGCGAGCGCACGCGGAACTTTCTCGCCTACGGGTTCGCGATCTCGATCGCGGTGCATCTGCTCGTGCTGCCGCTCGTGCACCGCGAGAGGGGCGTGGTCGGCGTGATCATCGACGAGATGCCGAAAGTCCGGATCACCGAGATGCCGACGCCGCGTCCGACCCCCACGCCGCGGCCGACGCTTCCGCCGGCGCCTGCCCCGCACGCGATCACGCAGCCGCCGCTTGCGCACCGCGCGCCGCCGCTGCGCATTCGCGCGCCGCACGCGGTCGCGCACTCCGGCGGTCCCTCCGAACCGGCGAACTCGCACACGGCAGGCGACCTGCGCGACGGCGTGCCGAGCGCGGGCACGCCGCTTTCGGGACCGGGTGCAGAAACGGTTTCGACCGCTGTGCCGGTCGCCGCGACGCCATCGCCACGTCCCACGCCGACGCCGCTCTCGTGCGCGCGTCCGAACGTCCCCGCGACGACGTTGCGTGCGGCCGAGCCCGATCTGCCGCCGCTCGCGCAGGCGCAAAGCGTCTCGGGGATCGTCGGCGTGGTCGTCTCGCTCGACGCGCAGAGCCGCGTCGTCGCGACGCGCGTGCAGAGCTCGCCGAGCGCGTTGCTGAATGCGGCCGCGCTCGCAGCCGCGCGCAACTCGCAGTTCCGCACGGAGGTGCGCGATTGCGAGCCCGTCGCGGCGGACTATCTGTTCAGCGTCGAGTTCACCTCGCAGTGATCAGAGCGCTTGTCCTTCGATCGAGGCGCGGAGCGCGCCGAGGTGATCGGTCACGTTCTCGCGCAGCAGCGACCAGCCGTCCGCGGCGACGTCGAACTCGGCGTAGGCGCCGTTCTCGACGCGCGCCTCCCAGAACGCTTCCAGATCGCGCCCCGTCGCGGCGAGGATCGCCACGCGGACGACCGCGTCGTGCGTCACCACCAGCGCCGGAACCATCGGACGGAACGATGCCGCAAAGTCGTTCCAGCGCGCGAGAACGTCCGCGAGCGACTCACCGTTCTCGAACCGCACGTGCGCGGGATCGTGCCGCCACGCACGATAGCGCTCGGGATCGTTCGCCGCCAGCTCGTCGCGCAAGCGCCCTTCCCACGTCCCGTGCGCGATCTCGATCAGCCGCTCGTCGGTCTCGACCGGAACCTTCACCGTCTCCGCCGTGAACCGCGCCGTCTCGGTGCAGCGCCGCAGCGGCGAGCTGACGACGCGCCCGACGGGGATCGCGCTCATCGCCGCTGCCAGCGCGCGCGCTTGCCGCACGCCGAGCGGCGTCAGCTCCGACTCGAGCCGGCCTTGGTAGCGGCCGGCGAGATTCCACGTCGTCTCGCCGTGCCGCGCCAGGTTCACGCGCATCGCGTGCTAGTAGACTTCGACGATCCCCATCATGCCGTGGTCCTCGTGGAAGAGCATGTGGCAGTGGTAGACGAACGTCCCGCGGTCGACGTGCCGGAAGTCGATCTTGATCACCGTCTTGCTCGGCTGGATCGTCGGAAACCAGCCGCCGCCCGGAACCGGCGTCGGCTGCGGCCCGGCCGCGACCGTCCCCGCCGGCAGCGCGAGGCTGTCGAGGAACAGCCGCTGGTCGTTCGGCTCGAACGGGCTGCTCAGCGCGGTGAAGGTCAGCTGGTGGATGTGGAAGGCATGGATCTCCGGCGTCGCGTTGATCAGCGTCCACTCCTCGACCGAGTTCTTCGGGACGCGGATCGTCGGCAGATAGTGGTTTGCGATCGGCGGAGTCGTCGGCGGCGCACCGGTGTACGGCGCGAGCCAGAACGGCTGCTCGTGGAAGTCGTATCCCGGCGGCGGCGACGCCGACGATCCGCGCAGACCGGTCTGCGTCACGTAGAAATGCTCGTAGTCGTCGTACTGCGTGAACGTCAGCACGCGCCGGCCGGTGACCGGGTCGGCCGCGAACGCGTCCGCGCCGGTGCGCCCCGTGCCGCGCGCGTGCGGTACGGCCGGTGCCGCGTTCGCGGTCGCGCGCAGCGCTCGCGGCGCGGCGACGATCGTCAGGATGCCGCGCGCAGGCATCGGGAGACCGGCCGGTCCGGTGCAGTACGGCACGCCCGACGGGCTGTGGTTCGCGGTCGTGCCGGCGAGCGAGACGAAACGCAGCGGCGGCGTCGCGCCGCGCAGGTCGACGAGCACGTCGACGCGGTTCGAGGGTGCGAGGAAGACGTTCTTGCGAACGACCCACCACAGCACGCTGGGGTCCTTGCTGAACGCGCCGCTGTCGAGATCCCAGTTGACGGGGACGCCGTCGCGCCCGACCACGGTCATGTCGAGCTGATGATTCATGCGGTCGAACAGCGCGAGGTTGATGAACGTGTCCGACGACGCGTCGACGATCCGGTAGCGCGTCGGCGTCCCGGTCGCCTGCGCGAACGTCGGGATCGCCGGGTCGGCGGGAACCGCCGGCGGGAGGGCGGGCATCGGCAGACCGTTCGCCTGCAGCGGATCGCGGACGATCGTGCCGAGCGGCGGGCAGGGTGACGCCGGCGGCGTCGGAACCGGGACGCCGGCGGGCCACGGCGGCGGATTCCACGGATCGGCCGGTGCGCCCGGCGATGCGGTCGGCGCCGGGCGGCCGGGGGAGACGTGTTCGGCACGGAGCAAGTCCGCGTACTGGCCGCGCTTGCCGGCCGGGAACGCCGCGCGCGCCGCGCCGAGACGGGCGTTCGCCGCGGACCCCGGCGCCGGGGCGGGGAGGTTGTCGTTCTTCACGAGCACGACGACGTCGGGGTAGCGGTTCGCGTGGTCGCGCGGCGCCTGCGCGTCGGACGGCAGAACGACGAGCGCGCCGGCGAGACCGCCGCCGACCTGCGCCTGCGCGATGCCGTGCAAGTGCGCGTGGTACCAGTACGTCCCCGGCGGCTGGTTCGCCCGGACCGCGAACGCGTAGGCGCAGCGCCCGCCCTTCGTGTGCGCGAGCGACTTGAAGACGTTGTCGACGTTCGGGTCGACGTGCCAGCCGTGCGTGTGGAAGTTGGTGTCGTTCGGGAGCATGTTCGGCATCCCCGACATGTCCGCGTTCATCGCGTGCGGAGCCGCGCTCGGCGCGGGCGGCGGCGTCACGCGCGTGTGGCCGAGATAGCCTTCGGTCCCGGGAGCCGGGATCGGCGCTTCGTACGGCAGCATCGCGCAGCCGTCGGGCGCGCTCGCCGGCGCGCTCGCGTGCGGGCCGGGGATGCGGTCGGCGAGCGTCATCGTGAAGGTCCCGCCCTGCTTGACGCGGATCGTCGGCGCCTCGACGAACTGCGCCGGGAGCTGCGGATCGGTGTAGCAGTAGAGATCGGGGCGCGGGCTCTCACCGGGCCGCGGCGTTTGCCGGTACTGCAGCACGTCGAGCGTGAACGCGTGCTGCGCCGGGCCTGAGGACGGCGGCAGGTTCCAGGTGTCGATCTGCGGCGGCGCCGGGAGCGCGCCGTGCGCCGCAGCGCGGTTCGGCACGCACGGCGCCGTTACCGCGACGCCGCGCGCCGTTGGTTGCGCGAGCGACGGCGCGTGCGGAACGGCGTAGACGAGCGCGGCCGCGGCGAGCACCGCCGACCCGGCGAGCGCGGTGACGCGACGAGACTTCCCCATGACGAACCACCCCTTCGATGAGCGAGCTGAGCGGCGCGCTTACGCCCGGAAGGAGAGGGGACCTTTCGGTCGCTAGACCGCGAGCGAGCGGACCGACGCGACCCCGGTTATCGCGCGCAGCGCCGCGATCGTCGGCTCGTCCGCGGCGCGGTCGGTCGAGAGCACCATGATCGCGTCGCCGCCGACGGTGTTCCGCGAGACCTGCATCGTCGAGATGTTCACGTTCGCGGAACCGAGGATCGTGCCGACCTTTCCGATCATCCCGGGGACGTCGGCGTGCTGGGTGATCAGCATCGCGCCCGACGGCGTCGCGTCGATCTCGTAGCCGTCGAGCTCGACGATCCGCGGCGCGCCGCCGGCCGACGTCGCGGTGATCGCCGTCTCGCCGGCGAGCAGGCGCAGCGACGACGCGTACGCCGACGCGCCGGAGTCGCCGCGCGCTTCGACGGCGACCCCGAGCTCGCGCGCGATCGCCTCCGCGTTCACCACCGAGACGCGGCGGTCGGTCGTCGCCTGCAGCAAACCGCTCAGGAACGCGCGCGTCAGCGGTTCGGCCGGGACGCCGGCGAGCGCGCCGCGCAGCAGCAGCGCGAAGGGCGGCATCGCGCGCGGCCGCGCGTACTGCGGGTAGAACCGGCCGAGCCGGTACGCGACCTCGACGAACGGCAGGATCCGCTCGGCGTCCGGACCGCTCGGGACCGGCGCGTTCACCGCGCCGCTCGCCGGCGCGCCGAGCAGCGTGCGCGCGACGTCGGCGGCGAGCTCGGTCGCGATCCGCGCGAGCGCCTCGTGCGTCGAGCCGCCGAGATGCGGCGTCGCGTAGACCTTCGGGTTCTGGTGCAGCGCCGCGCCGGTTCCGCCGGGCGGCGGCGGTTCTTCGGCGACGACGTCGATCGCCGCGCCGGCGACGACGTTCGCGTCCAGCGCGCCGAGCAGGTCGCGCTCGGCGATCAGTCCGCCGCGCGCGCAGTTGATCAGATACGCGTGCGGCTGCATCAGCCGAAGCTGCGCGGCGCCGATCATCCCGAGGGTCTGCGGCGTGAGCGGCACGTGCAGCGTGACGATGTCGCTCGCGTGCAGCAGCGTCTCCAGATCGACGAGCGTCGCGCCGAACGCGTCGGCGCGCGCCGCGCCGACGTACGGATCGTGCGCGAGCACCGTCATCCCGAACGCGGCGGCGCGCGTGGCGACGTTCCCGCCGATGCGCCCGAGCCCGACGATCCCGAGCGTCTTCCCGAACAGCTCGGTCCCGATCAGCCGCTTGCGGTCCCACCCGCCCTCGCGCAGCTGCTGCACCGCGGTCGGCGTGCGCCGTGCGAGCGAGAGCATCAGCGCGAACGTCTGCTCGGTCGCCGCAATCGTGTTGGCGCCGGGCGTGTTGAGGACGAGGATGCCGGCGTTCGTCGCCGCGTCGACGTCGATCGAGTCGACCCCCGCGCCCGCGCGCGCGACGACCGCCAGACGCGGTCCCGCCGCGAGCAGCTCGCCGTCGACCCGCGTCTCGGAACGCACGATCAAGCCGTCCGCGCCGGCGAGGGCCTCGATGAGCTCGGCGCGCGAGCGGCCGGCGCGCGCGTCGACCTCGATCCCCGCCTCTTCGAGCACCGCGATCCCGGCGTCGGCGAACGGTTCCGCCACGACGACCAGCTTGCGCGCGCTTCGGTCCATCGCGCCTAGTTGCACGCGCCGCCCGCTCGGCCTCCCCGGGCTCGCACGGGACAGGCGGCGGCGCACGCTCGGGCGTAGACCCTTGCGCTTGTCACTTCGCCTCAACGGGCCCGCCACGGTCGCGATCGCGTTCGCCGTCCCGCTCGTCGTGCTGCTCGCGTCGGTCCGCACGGCGGTCGGCTTCTGGGACATCGGTGACTTGCAGACCGTGGCGTGGATCGCGGGGATCCCGTATCCGACCGGGTTCCCGGGCTACGTGATGATCGCGTGGCTGTGGACGCACGTCGTGCCGTTCGGCTCGGTCGCGGCGCGCGTCAACGCGCTCTCCGCGCTCGCGCTCGCGGGCGGCACGGCGACGGTCGCGGCGCTGGCGCTGCTGTTCGACGCGGCGCCGCTGGTCGCGATCCTCGGCGCGTGGACGTTCGCGTTCGCGCGCGCGGTGTGGCTGCGCGCCACGTACGCCGACGTGCACCCGCTCGGGTTCGCCGTCGCGTTCGTCGCGGTCGCGCTCGCGGTGCGCTGGTCGCTCCGCGGCGACCGGCGCGCGCTCGCGACCGGGATCGTCCTCGCCGGCGTCGCGGTCGCGGTCGACAACACCACCGTGCTGATCCTGCTCGGCGGCGTCGTCGCGACGCTCGCGCGGCCGTGGCCGGCCTGGCTCGTCGTGCGCTGCGTCGCGATCGCGGCGGTGATCGTCGTCGCGGCGTACGCGTATCTGCCGCTGCGCAGCGCGTACGTCACCGCGCACCGCGCCGATCCGACGCTCGCGCTCGGGATCGAGCCGGGACGCCCGTTCTGGGACGATCACCATCCCGCGACGGCCGACGGGTTCCGCGCGCTCGTCGCGGGCACGGAGTGGAACGCGGGCGACTCGCTGCTGCGGATCGTCACGCCGGACGCCGTGCGCGCCGCGGTGCAGCGCTTCGGCCCCGGGCTGCTCGAGGACGCGCCGCAAGGGCTCGCCGTCGCCGCGCTGATCGGGCTCGCCTTCGCGCTCGCGCGCGCGCCGGTTCCGGTGATCGGGCTGATCGTCGCCGCGGCCGTCCCGGCGCTGTTCGGCGCGTCGTATCCCGCCGAGGCCGATCCGGGGCGGTACGGGTTCGCGCTCTACGCGGTGCTCGCGTTCGGCGCCGCGGTCGCGGCGGACCGCACGATCCGCGCGTTCGGCCGCGCGCGGCCGCAGCTCGCGCTCGCGGCCGTCTGCGGTCTGCTGGTGCTGGTGCTTGCGCACGATGCGGCGCGCGGGCGCGAGGTGTACGCGCTGCGCGAGAACGCGGAGGCGGCGGAGCTCGGCGAGCGCGTCGCGGCCAGCACGCGCGACGGCGCGGTGGTCGTCTCGCCGTGGGACTTCGCGACGCCGCTCGCCTACCGCGCGTACGTCGAGCGCGGGCTCGGGACGCGGATCGTCGTCTGCGCGCTCCCGCACGACCATCTCGCCGAGTACCGCGCGTGGCTGCGCGAGCGGCAGGTGGCGATCGTCTCCGACGGTCCGCCCGATCTGCCGGGATATGCCGTGCGCCGGCTCAGCGAGGGCAGCCCGCAAGTGTACGAGATCCTCGCGCGGTGAGGCGGAACGCCGTCCTCGCCGGCGCGCTCGGCGCGCTGGCCGCCTCGCTGTTCGCGCACCTGCGGCACACGCCGTACGACAACTACGTGCTGCTCGCGTATCAGCTGCTGCACGGACGTTTGTGGATCGATCCGCTGTGGCCGGGGCCGGAGATCGACGCGGTGCTCTTCGAGGGCCACCGCTACATCGTGAACGACCCGGTCCCGGCGCTGCTGCTGCTCCCCGCGGTCGCGGCGTTCGGGATCGCGGCGAACCAGACGGTGCTCGCGTGCCTGCTGTGCGGCGTCGCGACCGGCGCGGCGTGGGAGCTGCTCGAGCGGATCGGCGTCACCGCGCGCGCGGGCGTGTGGCTCGTCGTGTTCTTCCTCGCCGGGACCGATCTGCTGTGGTGCTCGATGCTCGGCGACGTGTGGTTCGTCGCCGAAACGTCCGCGGTCGCGTTCACGCTGCTCGCGCTGTGCGAGCTCGCCGGCGCGCGGCGCGGCTGGCTGATCGCGCTGTGGACCGCGCTCGCGCTCGGCTCGCGCTTCACGCTGGTGATGGCGCTCCCGGTGCTGCTGTGGTGGACGTTCTCCGGGTTCGGGCGCGACGAGCGCAGGCCGCGCGAGGCGGTCGCGTTCGTCGCGACGCTGGTCCCGTTCTTCGCGCTGTGGGTCGCGTACAATCTCGCGCGCTGGCACGTGCCGTGGGACGCCGGCCACACGATCTTCTACCACCAGGACCCGTTCATGGGATCGCCGTCCGGCTCGCCGTTCGGCCTCGGGAATCTGCACGTCGAGCTCTACTCGTTCTTCGTCGTGCCGCCGTGGCTGCACCCTGAGTTTCCGTACGTCGAGCCGCTGCGCTTCGGGACCGCGCTGTGGTTCACGAGCCCGGCGCTCGTCCTCGCGTTCCTCGCGCGCGAGCCGCGCCGGCTCGTCGCCGAGCTGTGGATCGCGACGCTGCTGGTAGCCGGTCCCTCGCTCTTGTACTACGCCAACGGCGGCTCGCAGTTCGGGATGCGGCACGCGCTCGATTTCGCGCCGTTTCTGCTCGTGCTGATGGGACTTGCGGCCCGGTCGTTTTCGGCGTCCTGGGTCTGGGCGGTTGCGCGCGTGCTGATCGTGTGGAGCGCAGCGGTCGGCCTGTACGGATGCTGGTACTGGGACACGTACGTGCGGCCCGGGATGCTGTGATGCGGGTCGTATGCCGCGCACGGTACGGATTTTTCTTCTCTGGGTACGATGAGAGCCGCAAAACACCCAGGGAGACAGCTGAATGGAAGAACGCAACATCTCGGTCGACCGCGAGAACGGGGGGTCCCTCGCGACCTTCAGTTTGGTCGCCGTCATCGTGGTCGTCGCGTTGATCGCGCTCTTCGTGTGGCAGCCGTGGAGCTCGACGACGACCTCGCGCACGAACGGTGCGACGACGACGCAGAGTACGACGAGCGGCAACTCGGGGACCAACGGCGGCTCGACGTCGGGCGGGACGACGCCGTAATGGAGCGCCGCGACAAGCTCGACACGATCAAGGGCGACACGCACGACGTGCTCGACGAAGCGAAAGAGCGCGTGCAGGCCGGCGGCGAGAAAGCGAAGCGCGCCGTCGAGGGTGACAGCATGCCGCTCGGCGAGCGCCTCGGCTCGCACGTCAAAGAGATGGGTCACGACCTCAAAGCGGACTACGACAAGTCCAAGCGCGAAGTGCGCGACCAGGAGGTCTAGGAACCGTCTGAAGACTCGACCGAAAGACCGGCTCGCCGAGTACGTCCGCAAGCGCGACTTCTCGGCGACCCCGGAACCGAAAGGCCAGACGCACAAGCGGGCTTCTACCAAGAAGCTCCGCTTCGTCGTGCAGCAGCACCGCGCGACGCGGCTGCACTGGGATTTCCGGCTCGAGGTGAACGGCGTGATGCCGTCGTGGGCGGTCACCAAGGGCCCGACGATGGTCGCCGGCGAGAAGCGGCTTGCGATGAAGACCGAGGACCACCCGATGGACTACCGCACCTTCGAGGGCGTGATCCCCGAGGGGAACTACGGCGCGGGCGAGGTCATCGTGTGGGACGAGGGGTTCTACACGCTCTTCGAGGGCGACGATCCCGCCGAGCAGATCGCCAAAGGGAAGCTGAAGATCGTGCTCGCGGGCCACAAGCTCAAGGGACTCTTCACGCTGGTGAAGATGAAGCCGCGCGAGGGCGAGCACGGCGAGCCGTGGCTGATGTTCAAGGACCACGACGAGTACGAAGACCCGAGCTGGGACACCGAACACCACGCCGAGAGCGTGAAGAGCGGGATGACGCTCGCGCAGCTCCAGGCGAAGCGCAAGGACGCGCCGATCTGGAAGAGCAACCGCGCCGCCTCGACCGACGGCGTCGCGGTGAAGCGCGCGGCGCGCGCGAAAGCCGTGCGCGCCGACCCGATCCCGCGCGACGTGAAGCCGATGCTCACCACGCTGGTCGACGCGCCGTTCGACGACGACCGCTGGCTCTTCGAGCTGAAGTGGGACGGCTACCGCGCGATCGCGGTCGTCGAGAAGGACGCCGTGACGCTGACCTCGCGCACCGGCAAGGATCTCTTGCACCAGTTCCCCGAGATGAAGACGCTTGCGCGCGCGTTCCGCTCGATCCCGGTCGTCGTCGACGGCGAGCTGTGCGTGCTCGACGACGAAGGCCGGCCGGACTTCCAGGCGCTGCAGTCGCGCGACAAGCCGGAGCTGCGCGGGATGAAACGCCGCAAGCCGTCGGCGGTGACCTTCGTCGTGTTCGACCTGCTCTATGCGGACGGGCGCGATCTGCGCGAGCGCCCGCTCGAGGAGCGGAAGCGGCTGCTGGAGTCGATCGTCGTGCCGGAGCGCGGCGTGCTCTACTCGGGGCACGTCCTCGGCAAAGGGAAAGAGCTTTTCGCGCTCGCCGAGCAGCGCGGGCTCGAAGGGATCGTCGGGAAGGTGCGCACCTCGCCGTACCGCTCGACGCGCTCGCGCGAGTGGGTGAAGATCAAGGCGAAGCTGCGCCAGGAGTTCGTGATCGGCGGCTGGACCGAGCCGCGCGGGAGCCGCAAGGAGTTCGGCTCGCTGCTCGTCGGCTACCACGACGACGGGGTATTGAAGTACGCCGGCCACGTCGGCACGGGCTACGACGAGAAGCTGCTGCGCTCGGTGATGTCCAAGCTGAAACCGCTCGAGCGCAAGACCTCGCCGTTCGAGGAGACGCCGAAGACGAACACGCCGGCGCACTGGGTGAAGCCGGAATTGGTCGCGGAGGTCGCGTTCGCGGAGTGGACGCGCGAGGGGATCTTGCGGCAGCCGGTGTTCTTGGGACTGCGCATCGACAAAGTGGCGAAGACGGTGGTCCGCGAGCGCGCCGTCCATCCCGATCCGAACGCGTAGTGGCGGCGAAGAAGACCGAGAGCATGCTCACCGTCGGCGGGCGCACGGTGAAGCTCACCAATCAGGAGAAGGTGCTCTTCCCGCGCGACGGCTACACGAAGGGCGATCTCGTCGCGTACTACCGCGCGGTCGCGCCGGTGCTCTTGCCGTACCTGCGCGCGAACCCGCTGACGATGGAGCGCTTCCCGGACGGGATCGACGTCCCGCGCGGGATCTGGGAGAAGCAGATGCCGCGCTACACGCCGGAGTGGGTCGAGCGGGTGACGATCCCGCCGACGACCGGCCAGCCGCGCGACGTCACCTACGTCGTGGTCGACGGCGAAGCGGCGCTTGTGTGGGTCGCGAACCTCGCCGCGATCACGCTGCACATCTGGTACTCGCACGTGCCGACGCTCGACGTCCCCGACGTGATCCTCTTCGACCTCGACCCCGGCGAGCGGTGCCCGCTGGCGCGGCTCGCGAAGGTCGCGCTCGCCTTCCGCGAGGAGCTCGAGAACATCGGCGTCCGGGCCTACGTGAAGACGACCGGCGGGATGGGGCTGCACGTGATCGTCCCGCTGGAGCCGCGCTACGACTACGAGATCGCGAAGGGCGTCTCCGAGCTGGTCGCACGGCGGATCAACACCGTGCTGCCGAAGGATACGACGCTGGAGCGGACGATCTCGCGGCGGCCCGAGGACCTCGTCTACTTGGATTGGGTGCAAGTAGGCAAGGGAAAGACCTACGTCGCGCCGTTCACCGTGCGGGCTCGGGACGGAGCGCCGGTGTCGATGCCGCTGGGATGGCGGGACGTCGAGGCGATGCGCCGCAAGCGCGCCCCCGAGACGACCGCCGAGATGCGGCGGTGGACGATCGCGAACGTGCCTGGGCTCGTCGCGAAGACCGGCGACCCGTGGCGGCGCGAGGGGTGGCACCCCCAATCGCTCGAAAGCGCCTTGGCACGCGCTCGCCCGCTCTGGTGACTTCGGGCCGGCGCCCGAAGTCTTCGCGTTTTCGGTCGCGTAGCGACCGAAAGCCGCCTTCCTGGGAGATACTGAAGCAGCAATGGCAGCACATGCGATCTGGTCGGGGGCGATCAACTTCGGCCTGGTGACCATCCCTGTCAAGCTCTTCACCGCGGTCCGCACGAACGATCTGCGCTTCAACTTCCTGCACAAGAAGGACGAGGGCCGGATCTACAACGAGCGGCACTGCAGCGTCTGCGGCGAGGAGGTCGAGTACAAAGACCTCGTGCGCGGCTACGAGTACGAGAAGGGCCATTACGTCGTGGTCACCGACGACGACCTCAAGGCGGTGCGGCCGGAGGCGACGCAGTCGGTGCAGATCGTCGAGTTCGTCGAGCTCGAGCAGATCAACCCGATGTTCTTCGACACCCCGTACTATCTGGAGCCCGAGAAGAAGGGCCGCCACGCGTACGCGCTGCTGCGCGACGCGCTGCGCGACGCCGGCAAGGTCGCGATCGCGCGGGTGGTGATCCGCTCGCGCGAGCACATCGCCGCGGTGAAGCCGAACGGCGAGGCGCTGGTGCTGGAGCTGATGCACTTCGTCGACGAGCTGGTCGACCAGAGCGGCTTCGACTTTCCTTCGCTCAACGAGAAGGTCGCCGAGGGCGAGAAGAAGATCGCGAAGATGCTGATCGACACGATGAGCGTCGAGGAGTGGAACCCCGACGAGTTCCACGACAAGTACAAGGAAGATGTCCTCGCGATGATCGAGGCGCGCGCGAACGGCGAGGAGATCGAGAAACCGGAAGTCAGCAAACCGGCCGCGACCAACGTCGTCAACCTGATGGACGTCCTCCAGCGTTCGCTCGAGCAGTCGAAACAGCGCCGTAAGAAAGGCGCCGCCGCGGACGACGAGGAGGAAGCCGCGGAGGAACGCCCCGCCGCGAAGCGCGGCGGCACGCGCAAGACCGCCGCGAAGAAATCCGCGCACGGAGCGAAGCCGAAGCGCAAGAAGACGGCGGCCTGACGCGGCTCAGCCGCGGACGAAGGCCGCCGTCCGCGCCGCGAGGTGCTCGGAGATCCGGCGCAGCCCTTCGGCGAACGCGGCGCCGTCGCCGCCGAATCCGAGCCGAACATGGCGCGGCTCCCCGAAGCAGCTCCCCGGCAAGACGAACACGCCCTTCTCCGTGACCAGCTCCTCGCACAGCGCGTCGACGTCGATCGCGCTGGTGAACCGCGGAAAGACCGAGACGCCGCCCTCGGGCTCGACCCACTCCACGTGCTCGGCGTTCTCCGCGGCCCACGCGCGCAGCAGCTGCAGGTTCCGCCGCACCTGCGGCAGCCGGCGCTCGAGCAGCGAGCGGCCGCGCGCGAGAGCGCGCTCGGCGATCAGCTCGATCAGCGGCGAGAGGTTCAGCGTGACGTAGTCGCGCGTGCGAACCATCTCCGCGAGCAGCTCCGGACTCGCGACGCACCAGCCGACGCGCAGCCCCGGGAGCCCGTAGCTCTTGGAGAGCGTCCCGATGCGAATCTCCGAGCGCGTGCGCCGGCGCTCGGGGAGCGCGTCGCCGGCGAACGAGAGCGCGGCGAACGCATCGTCCCAGAAGACCAGGCTGCCGCAGTCCGTCGCGATGCGCACGACCGCGTCTTGCTCGCGTTCGGTGAGGACCGCGCCGGTGGGATTGTTCGGGGAGTTCACGACGATCATCCGCGTCCGGGGCGTCACCAGCCGTTCCAAGGCCGCGATATCCGGCCGGAACCCCGCGTCGAACTCGAGCCGCCACGGCGTGATGCGGCAGCCGGCGGCCTCGGCCAGCGAGTACAGGCCCTGGTAGCACGGCTGCATCACCACGACGTCGTCGCCCGGCGCGAGCAGCGAGGTCATCGCCAGGAAGATCGCCTCGCTCGATCCGTGCGTGACGAGGACCGATGCGGGGTCCTCGTCGCGGTACAGCCCGGCGATCGCGCCGCGCAGACCGTCGGAGCCCATCGAGTCGCTGTCTTCGATCAGCACGCCGTCGAGGTCGGCGAGCGAGAGGTCCAGCACCGCGCGCAGCTCGCCGAAGCGGAACTCCTCGACGCCGCTGCTGCAGAGCATGATCTCGGCATGCTTGCGATAGCGCCGGAAACAGTCTTCCAGCGCGAACGGCTCGAGGGTCGTAGCGAAATGCACGAGGCTTACCAGCTCTCCCGTTCCACGACTTTGATGTCCATCCCGATCGAGGTCCGGTAGCCGGTCGAGACGCTCTCGGTGACCGAGAACGGCGTGACGTTGTGCCAGAGCGGCGTCCCTTTGTCGGGCTGGAGGATCCCTTGGCCCGGCTGCAGCGTCGTCACCAGCAGCCGGGTGCTCCCGTCGGGCGTGAAGATCTGGCTGGTGCCGCCGGTGATCCCGCGCCGCTCGACGACGAGCGCCGAGACGATGTAGTCGAAGCCGTCCTGATGGATCCCTTCGGGCGAGTTGTCGCCGTCGCTCCCGACGCGCGCCTCGACGTACGTGTGATGGCAGGTCACGTCGAGCTGCGCGATCGGCTCGCCGGTCCGCGCGCGCACCAGCGTCGCGAGCCCGCGAATCACGCTCTCGAAGACCGGGCTCTCGACGACGTCCGCACGCGTTTCTGCGAACACGCGCGGATAGGCGCGATAGTCGACCGGCGCGTCGCCGGCGACCTTCGCGTCGGTTTGCGAGAACGCGTCGACGGCGATCCGCTCGATCCGCCAGCCGTGCCGCGGCGGCTGCCACGTCAGGAGGAACCGCGACGCCGAGCGCCTGCGAAACGGCGCGACGGCGTGGAAGGCCTCCAGCTCTCGCGCGGTCAGTGACGCGAGCAGATGCCGGATCGCCGCCGGCCCGAGCTCTCCGGTGTAGTAGCCGCGCAGCAGCTCGTTCGTGAACGGGTCGGACGGCATGGAAGGCGCCGAGGTCAGCAGATGCAGCTGCTTGCGGCGCACGTCGTACATGTCCCACGGCAGATCGTAGAACGCCTCGCGGATCTCGAAGAACCGGTCGCGCGCGATGCCGATCTCCTCGACGTCGAAGAGGCAGATCGGCATCCGCAGCGCGCAGAGCGCGTCGTACGTCAAAATTTTCCGGAGCGCTCCAGCTCGTCGAAGAGCTGCTGCACGTTGGAGTCGAGGAACTCTTGCTCCGACGTGCGGTGGATGAACTCGAACGCGATCCCCGAGTTGGCGCAGCGCGACGAAAACGTCTGCTGGAGCCCCGGCCCTTCGATCACCGGCGTGTCGAACTCCATGCCGCGCGCGCGAAGCGCGTCCATCGCGGCGTGCGGATCGTCGACCTCGAGCCCGATGTGCGCGACGCCCGGGCCGTTGTTCGCGATGAGCTGCGAGACTTGCGACTCGGGCTCCGTCCCTTGGCAGAGCACGAACTTGATCCCGTTGTGCTCGAGCTCCGCGGAGATCATCCCGGTGCGCGCGCCGCGCGTCTCGCGGCGGCGCACCAGCGTGAATCCGAGCGGCCCGGTGAAGAAATCGACCGCGCTCTCGAGATCCCGCACCGCGAACGCGATGTGGTCGATACGGCGATACGTGGGCCGCGCGAGCGCTTCGGACGCGCCTGCAGTGGTTTGATCGTTCACCCCTCACCCGCTTTGCTGGATCGGCAATCCCGTGCGCCGGTCTGTGCCCGAGTATAGCGAAAGGCATTCCGGCAGGCAAGGTATAACTCGGGGGCAAGCTTTTTGCGAAAGGGCTAGGGGGTGAATCGGGTGGACAGCGGGCGGTGAAGGTGCTGCTGCAGGCGTAAGCCGCGGCGCGAGCATGGTCTAGACGGTGCAAAAACGCGCCTTTTTCGTCGTGCGCGCACGGCGCCGGGCGTAGCGTTGTAACGGTGCTCACGAAGCGAAAAAGGGGTGGGGTGTGGACGAGGCGAGTTCGGTCCGGGTGACGTCGGCGTTGTCCGCCGCGCAGGAACAAATGTGGTTCTTCGCGCGGCTGGATCCGCACGTAGCGACGTACAACAGCGCCGTCGCGTTCCGGCTCCGCGGCGAGCTCGACCGGGATGCGCTCAGCCGAGCGGTCGCGCTCTTGCCCGTGCGTCACGCAGCGCTGAGAACGCGCTTCGCGACGGACGGCGACGAACCGGTGCAGATCGTCGAGCCGAGCGCGACGCTCGCGGTGGACTACCACGATCTCTCGCCGTCGGACGAAGGCGCGCAGGCGCGCGAGCGCGACCGCATCCTCGAGAGCGCCGCGCGCCGGCCGTTCGATCTCGAGCGGCCTCCGCTCGCGCGCGTCGACGTCGTCTCGGCGGGCTCGCGCGATCACGTCGTCCTGATCACCATCCATCACATCGTCAGCGACGCGCGCTCGTACGACCGCGTGATGCGCGACCTCGCCGCGATGTACAACCGGCTTCGCGCCGGCGGCGAGGTCGCGAGCGAACCCGACGACGGGCGCTACGCGAGACGCTGCGAGGCGGAGCGCCGGCTGCGCGACGACGCGGCGCTCGCGCGCGAGGAGTCGTTCTGGCGCGGCTATCTCGACGGCGCGCCGGCGGTGAGCCGCTTCCCCGCCGATCTCGCGCGCTCGGACGAGCACGTCTTCGCGGGCGCGCACCACGACTTCGCGATCGCGCCCGCGGTCGCCGGCGCGCTGCGCGCGCTCGGCCGCCGTGAGGAGACGTCGCTCTTCACGGTGCTCATGACCGCGTACGCCGTGCTGCTCGCGCGCTTCAGCGGACAGTCCGACGTCGTCTTCGGCGTCCCCGTCTCGACCCGCGCCGACTCGGGCGAGGACGACATGGCGGGGCTGTTCGTCAACACGATCCCGGTGCGCGCCGAGCTCGGCGGCGACCCGGCGTTCCGCGAAGCGCTCGCGCGCGTGCGCGAGAGCGCGGCGCGTGCGCTCGAGCACAAGCGCTTCCCGTTCGCGAAGATCCTCGAAGCGGTTCGCCCGCCGCGCGACGCGGGCCGGCATCCGGTCTACCAAAGCGTCTTCAACTACCGCGCGCTCGACTACGCGGGCGCGGGCTGGGCCGGTCTCGAGGTCTCGACCTATCCGTGGCCGTTCTCCGGCCGGTCGATGTTCGCGACGTCGCTCAACCTCGAGCGCGACGGCGAGGGCGTGCGGTGCCGCTTCGAGTACGCGACGTCGTCGTACGACGCTCGCACGATCGAGCGGCTGGCCTACGGTTTCCAGGCGCTGCTGGCGCGCGTCGCCGCCGACGCGAACGCGCGGGCCGGCGAGATCGCGCTGCTCTCCGGCGACGAGCGCCGCCGCGTCTTGATCGAGTGGAACGCGACGGAGCGCGCGTATCCCGACCGGTGCCTGCACGAGCTCGTCGAGGCGCGGGCCGCCGAACGGCCGGAGGCGGTCGCGCTCGTGCACGACGGCGCTCGGCTCGGCTACGCCGAGCTGAACGCGCGCGCGAATCGCCTCGCGCACTGGCTGCGGAGCGCGGGCGTGCGCCCGGAGAGCCGCGTGGCGCTCTGCGCCGAGCGCGGGATCGAGCTGGTCGTCGCGATGCTCGCGGTCCTCAAGGCCGGCGGCGCGTACGTCCCGCTCGACCCTTCGTATCCCGCCGAGCGGTTGCGGTACATGCTCGAGGACTCCGCGCCGGTCGTCGTGCTGATCGCCGGCGTCCTCCCGGCCGGCGTGGAGCGGATCGTGCGCGGCACGCCCGCGCAGGTGGCGCACCTCGAATCCGACGCCGCGCGCTGGGCGGCGGCGCCGGCGGCGAATCCCGGTCGCGGCGAGCTCACGACCCAGAACCTCGCGTACGTCATGTACACCTCGGGCTCGACGGGGCGCCCGAAGGGCGTCGCGATCGAGCACCGCGGCGTCGCGAACATGGTCGCCGCCGTGCGCGAGCGCTGCGCGATCACCGCGCGGGAGCGGATGCTGCAGTTCTCCTCGCCCTCGTTCGACGCGTCGGTCGAGGAGCTGTTCTGCGGCCTGACGGCCGGCGCGACCGTGATCCTGCGGACCGAGGCATGGCTGGCCGGACCCGAGGAGTTCTGGGAGCTCTCCCGCGCGCACGACGTCTCGTGGATGGAGCTGCCGACGCTCTTCTGGGAGCAGCTCGCGCGCGACGCGTCGCCGGTCCCGGCCTGCGTGCGGCAGATCTTCTTCGGCGGGGAGGCCGTGAGCGCGGCCGCGCTGACCGCGTGGTTCGGCCGCGGCGGCCCGCTCCCGGAGCTGATCAACGTCTACGGCCCGACCGAGGCCAGCGTCACGGCGACGCTGCACCGCGTCACGCGCGACGAATCGGCGTGGCAGTCGATCGGCCGCCCGATCGCCAACACGCGCGTCTACATCGTCGACGCGCACGGTGAGCCGCAGCCGATCGGCGTCGCGGGCGAGCTGTGGATCGGAGGCGCCGGCGTCGCGCGCGGGTATCTGAACCGCCCCGATCTGACGGCGGAGCGGTTCGTCGCGAGCCCCTTCGTCGCCGGCGACCGCCTCTACAAGACCGGCGACCTCGCGCGGTATCTGCCGGACGGCGACATCGAGTTTCTCGGCCGCGACGACCATCAGGTCAAGGTGCGCGGTTACCGCATCGAGCTCGGCGAGATCGAGGCGCGGCTCGCGGAGCATCCCGCCGTCGGCGACGCGGTGGTGCTCGCGCGGAAGGACGCCGCCGGCGAGAAGAGCCTGATCGCGTACTGCACGCGCGCCGGCGCGAGCGAGGTCCCGACCGAGGAGCTGCGCGCGCACGCCGCGGCGGCACTGCCCGCGTACATGGTGCCGCAGGCCTACGTCGTCCTCGCCGCGCTGCCGGTGACGCCGAACGGAAAGGTCGACCGGGACGCGCTGTCGGCGCCTGAGGCCGGCGCGTATCCCGAGATACCCTACGAAGCCCCGGCCGGTGCGACCGAGACCGCGGTCGCGCGGATCTGGAGCGAGGTGCTCGGGCGCGAGCGGATCGGCCGCAACGACGACTTCTTCGAGCTGGGCGGCCACTCGCTGCTCGCGGTGCGCGTCGTCTCGCGGCTGCGCCGCGTGCTGCAGGCGGACGTCGGGATGGTGGACTTCTTCGCGCGCCCCGTGCTGCGCGATGTCGCGGTGCTCGTCGAGGACGCGCCGCGGACCGCGCCGCGCGCGGTCCCCGTGGCGAGCCGCACCGAGCCGCCGCGGCTCTCGTTCGCGCAGCGGCAGCTGTGGTTCTTGGCCGAGATGAACCAGAGCGGCGCGTACCACATCCCGATCGCGCTCCGCCTGATCGGCGAGCTCGACCGCGCCGCGCTGCGGCGCGCGCTCGACGCGCTCGTCGCGCGCCACGAAGCGCTGCGCACGACCTTCGCGGTGATCGCCGGCGAGCCGGTGCAGCGGATCGCCGCCCCGGACACCGGGTTCGTGCTCGCGGAAGACGACCTGCGCGGACGCCCCGACCCGGCGGCGGAGCTCGAGGCGCTGAGTGCCGCGGAAGCCGCCGCTCCGTTCGACCTCGGCAGCGGACCGCTGATCCGCGGGCGGCTGGTCGCGCTCGGCGCGGACGAGCACGTGCTGCTCGTGACGATGCACCACATCGTCGCGGACGGCTGGTCGGTGAACGTGCTGGTGCGGGATCTCACCGAGCTGTACCGCGCGCAGCGCGCGGGCGCCGGCGATCCGCTCCCGCCGCTCGCCGTGCAGTACGCGGACTACGCCGCGTGGCAGCGAGAGCTGCTCTCCGGCGCCTCGCTGCAGCGGCTCACGGCGTACTGGCGGGACGCGCTGGCCGGCGCGCCGGTGCTGCTCGACCTTCCGCTGGACCGGCCGCGACCTGCGCTGCAGGACCATGCGGGCGCGACCGTCCCGCTCGAGCTCGACGCCGAGCTGACCGCCGGCCTCAAGGCGCTCGCCCGCCGGCACGGCGTGACGCTGTTCATGGCGCTGATCGCGGCGTGGAGCGCGCTGCTGGCGCGGCTCTCGGGGCAGGACGACGTCGTCGTCGGGACGCCGGTCGCGAACCGGCCGCGCGCCGAGCTCGAGGACGTCGTCGGGCTCTTCGTCACGATGCTGCCGCTGCGAATCGATCTTTCGGGCGAGCCGACGGTGCGGGAGATGCTCGAGCGCGTCAAGGCGCGAGCGCTCGCTGCGCAAGCGCACCAGGAGCTGCCGTTCGAGCAGGTGGTGGAGATCGTCAACCCGCCGCGCAGCCTCGCGCACGGGCCGCTCTTCCAGGCCGCGTTCGCGTGGCAGGACGAAGAGCAGCGCGCGCTCGACGTCGCCGGGCTCCGGTTCGTCCCGGCGCCCGTGCCGTACGCCGTCGCGAAGTTCGACCTCACGCTGAATCTCGGTGAGTCGGACGGGCGGATCGTCGGCGGGCTGAACTTCGCGACCGCGTTGTTCGACCGCGAGACGGCGGAGCGGTACACCGGATATTTGCGCCGTCTCCTGACGGCGATGGTCCGCGACGATGCTCGAGCGGTGAGCGCGCTGCCGCTGCTCACCGAAGCGGAACGTCAGCGGATCGTCGTCGAGTGGAACGCGACCGATGCGGACTACGCGGCGGGCCGCTGCGTGCACGAGCTGGTCGAAGAGCAGGCCGCGAAGACCCCCGACGCGCCCGCGGTGGTGCACGACGGCGACGTGCTCACGTACCGCGAGCTGAACGCGCGCGCGAACCGGCTCGCGCGCCGCTTGCGCGCGGCGGGCGTCGTCCCCGGCAGCCGCGTCGCGACGCTGCTCGAGCGTTCGTTCGCGCTCGTCGCCGCGGAGCTCGCGATCCTCAAGTGCGGCGCGGCGTACGTCCCGATCGATCGCGACGCTCCACCCGAGCGGCAGCGGTTCATGATCGAGGATTGCGCGATCCGCATCGCCGTCACGGCCGGCGCCGAGGCGCTTCCCGCCTGCGCGGAGCTGGTCCGCATCAGCGCCGACGACGACGGGGCGCATAGCCGCGGCTCGGAGAACCTCGCGCTCCCCGCGGACGCGGAGGCGACGGCGTACGTCATCTACACGTCCGGGTCGACGGGCCGGCCGAAGGGCGTCGTCGTCCCGCACCGCGCGATCTGCCGGCTCGTCGTGCGCGCCGGGTACGCCGACTTCGCTCCGGCCGACCGCGTCGCGTTCGCCTCCAACCCCGCGTTCGACGCGAGCACGATGGAGGTGTGGGGGCCGCTGGTCGCGGGCGCGTGCATCGTCGTGATCGACCGCGACGCGTTCTTGGACGAAGGCCGCTTCGCGCGCGCGCTGGAGCGCGAGCGCGTGACGGCGCTCTTCATCACGACCTCGCTGTTCAACGAGTACGCGCAGCGCATCCCCGAGGCGCTCGGGCGGCTGCGCTTCTTGATGAGCGGCGGCGAGCAGAACAGCCCGCGCGCGTTCCTGAACGTGCTGCGCGCCGGTCCCGAGCACCTGATCCACTGCTACGGCCCGACCGAGACGACGACGTTCGCGATCACGCGCGAGATCACCGAGGTTCCGCCCGGGACGACGAACCTCCCGATCGGCCGGCCGATCGCGAACACCCGCGCGTACATCCTCGACGCGCACCGCGAGCCGGTCCCGTGCGGCGTCGTCGGCGAGCTCTATCTCGGCGGCCCGGGCGTCGCGAACGGATACCACAACCGCCCCGAGCTCACCGCGGAACGGTTCGTCGCGAGCCCGTTCGTCGACGGCGATCGTCTCTACAAGACCGGCGACCTGGCGCGGTATCTGCGGGACGGCGAGATCGAGCTCGTCGGCCGCAACGATTTCCAGGTCAAGATTCGCGGCTTCCGCATCGAGCTCGGCGAGATCGAGGCGCGGCTCTCGTCGCATGCGGCGGTTCGCGAGGTGACGGTGGTCGCGCGGGAAGAGGTCCCGGGCGAGAAGCGTCTGGTCGCGTACTACACGGCGTCCGATGCGGCCGCGGCGAGCGCCGAGACCTTGCGCGCGCACCTCGCCGCGTCGCTCCCCGAGTACATGGTGCCGGCGGCGTACGTGCGGCTCGAGGCGTTCCCGCTCACCGTGAACGGCAAGCTCGACCGGAAGGCGCTGCCGGCACCCGACGACGACGCGTACGGCGTTCGGGCGTACGAAGCGCCGCTCGGCGAGCTGGAGACCGCGATCGCGGAGATCTGGGCCGACGTGCTCGGGCTCGAGCGGATCGGTCGCGACGACGATTTCTTCGAGCTGGGCGGACATTCGCTCGTGGCGCTGCGCGTGCTCTCGCGCTTGCGGGTCCTGCTCGGAGCGGATCTCGCGCTCGGCGAGCTCTTCGCGCACCCGACGCTGCGCGAGTTCGCGCAGCTCGTCGCCGGCGCCGCGCGCGACGCGCTGCCGCCGATCGAGCCGTGCGACCGCGAGGCGCCGCTGCCGCTCTCGTTCGCGCAGCAGCGCCTCTGGTTCTTGGAGCAGATGGAGGGCGGCGAGGCCTACCAAGTCCCGATGGGCCTGCGGCTCGCGGGCGAGCTCGACCGGCCGGCGCTCGTCCGCGCGCTGAATCGCATCGTCTCGCGCCACGAAGCGCTCCGCACCACGTTCGGCGGCGCGCACGGCGAGCCGGTGCAGCGCATCGCTCCGCCCGGCGCCGGGCAGACGCTGGTCGAACACGATCAGCGCGGCCGCCGAGACGCGATGCAGGAGCTCGAGTCGCTCGCCGCGCGCGAGGCGACCGCGCCGTTCGACCTCGAGACGGGTCCGCTCATCCGCGGTCGGCTCGTGGCGCTCGCCTCCGACGACCACGCGCTGCTCGTCACGATGCACCACATCGTCTCGGACGGCTGGTCGATCGGCATCTTCATCCGCGAGCTCAGCGCGCTCTACGCCGCCTATCACGCGGGTGAGGCGGACCCGCTTCCACCGCCGGCGGTCCAGTACGCCGACTACGCGGCGTGGCAGCGGCGCTGGCTCTCCGGCGACGCGCTGCGGAGCCAGAGCGAGTACTGGGAACGCGCGCTCGCCGGTGCGCCGGCGCTGCTCCAGCTGCCGGCGGACCGGCCGCGGCCGGCGCGGCGAAATCAAGCCGGAGCCGAGATACCGGTGACGCTCGGCGCGCAGCTCACGGCCGATCTGAAAGCGCTCGGCAGCCGCCACGGCACGACGCTGTTCATGACGATCATGACCGCGTGGAGCATCGTGCTCGCGCGGCTCTCGGGTCAGGACGACGTCGTCGTCGGAACGCCGGTCGCGAACCGCGGCCGCAGCGAGCTCGAAGAGCTGATCGGCTTCTTCGTCAACATGCTCCCGGTGCGCACGGACCTCTCCGGCGCACCGGCGGCCGGCGAGCTGCTGCAACGCGTCAAAGCGAACGTGCTGGCCGCGCAACACCATCAGGACCTGCCGTTCGAGCAGGTCGTGGAGATCGTGAAGCCCCCGCGCAGCCTCGCTCACACGCCGATCTTCCAAGTCGCGTTCGCGTGGCAGAGCAACGAGGAGAGCGGGTTCGCGCTGCCGGGATTGCGCGCGGCGCGGCTCGACGTCCCGTACGCGGTTGCGAAGTTCGACCTGACCCTCAGCTTGGGTGAGAGCGGCGACCGCGTCGAGGGCGCGCTCGCCTACGCGACCGCGTTGTTCGATCGCGCGACCGCCGAGCGCTATGCGGCGTACCTTCGCGAGATCCTCGCCGGCATGGCCGCCGACGACCGCCGGAGCGTGGGCAGCCTGAATCTTTTGCCCACTGACGAGGCCGCACGGGTCCTCGTCGAGTGGAACGCGCCGCTGACGCCGTACGCGCCCGCCGCGTGCGTTCACGAGCTGGTCGAGGCGCAGGCCGCCGCCGCGCCGCGCGCGCTCGCGGTGACGTCCGGCGACGCGCGGCTCACCTACGGAGAGCTGAACGCGCGCGCCAATCGCTTGGCACGGTATCTGCGCGCCGCCGGCGCGGGTCCCGAGCGGCGCGTCGCCATGTGCGCCGAGCGCGGCCTCGAGAGCGTGATCGGGCTGCTCGCCGTGCTGAAGGCCGGCGCAGCGTACCTCCCGCTGGAGCCGTCGTATCCCGCGGAGCGGCTTCGCTTCATGCTCCAGGACGGCGCTCCGGTCGCCGTTCTCACGCACGGCGAGCTCCGCGCACCGCTGCGAGACGTGCTCCGCACGGTGCCCGGCTCGAGCGTCCCCGTCGTCGATCTGCGGCTCGACGCGGAACGCTGGGCGGCGGAGCCGGACGGCGACCTGCCCCGCGAGGGCCTGAGCCCCGCCAACCCCGCCTACGTCATCTACACCTCGGGCTCGACCGGGCGTCCGAAGGGCGTCATCGTCGAGCACCGCCACCTCGCCTCGACGCTCACGGCGGCGCGCGCCGAGCTCGGCTTCGGCCCCGGCGACGTCGCGGCGAACCTCGCGCCGCACGGGTTCGACACCTCGCTGCTCGAGCTGCTGCTGCCGCTCGTCAGCGGCGGGTCGACGATCGTCGTCCCCGCCGACCAGGTCGGCGACATGACGCGCGTGGTCGAGCAGACGCGGCGCGCGACATTCTTCGGCGCCGTCGCGAGCCTGGTTGAAGCATGGCTCGAGTTCCTCGGTCCCGCCGGGGCCTCCGCGCGCTATCCCTCGCTGCGATACCTCTGGTCCGGCGGCGAGCCGGTCTCCGACAACTTGCTGCGCCGGCTGATGTCCGCGGCGCCGCAGGCGGAGATCTTCGGTTTTTACGGCCCGACCGAAGCGGCGATCACGAGCACGTTCTACCGTGCGAAGCGCCACGCGCTTCACCCGGTCCCGCACTGCATCGGCCGGCCGTTCGCGTGCGCGCGAGCGTACGTCCTGAACGACTCGATGAGCCCCCAGCCGCCCGGCGTGCCCGGCGAGCTGTACCTGGGCGGCACGGCCGTCGCGCGCGGGTACCTGAACCGGCCGGAGCTGACGGCGGAGCGGTTCCTCCCGAGTCCGTTCGTCCCCGGCGAACGCCTGTACCGGACCGGCGACCTCGCGCGCACCTTGAGCGACGGCAACATCGAGTTCTTGGGGCGCAACGACCACCAAGTGAAGATCCGCGGCTTCCGCATCGAGCTCGGCGAGATCGAAGCGCGGCTCGCCGAGCATCCCGCGGTGCGCGAAGCCGTCGTCCTGGCCCGGACCGACGCGCCCGGCGAGACCCGGCTCGTCGCGTACTACACGCGCACCGACGCCCCGGATCCCGGAGCCGACGCGATGCGCGCGCACATGTCGGCGGTGCTCCCCGAGTACATGGTGCCGGCGGCCTACGTCGCGCTCGGCGCGATGCCGACGACGCCGAACGGAAAGCTCGACCGGACGGCGTTGCCCGCGCCCGCGGGGGACGCGTACGCGGGCAACGCGTACGCGCCGCCGGTCGGCGAGGTGGAGCGCGTCATCGCGCAGATCTGGGGCGATCTGCTCCGGCGCGACCGGATCGGCCGCCACGACGACTTCTTCGATCTGGGCGGGCACTCGCTGCTCGCGGTGCGGGTGCTCTCCCGCGTGCGGCGCGTCTTCGGCGTCGAGATCAGCCTGATCGAGCTGTTCGCCGAACCGCGGCTGCGCGATGTCGCCCGGCTGGTGACGAACGCGCGTCGCGCGGCGCTGCCCGCGATCCCCGCCGTTCGCCGCGACGAGCCGCTGCGGCTCTCCTCGGCGCAGCAACGGCTGTGGTTCTTGGCTCAGGTCGACGCCGGGAACGCGTTCCACATCCCGATGGGTCTGCGGCTGACCGGCGAGCTCGACCGGCCGGCGCTGATCCGCGCGCTGGACCGCATCGTCGCGCGCCACGAGGCGCTTCGCACCACGTTCACCGTCAGCGACGGCGAGCCCGTGCAGCACATCGCGCCCGCGGGGTCGGGGTTCGCCTTGGTCGAGCAGAGCCTCGCCGGGCATCCGAGCGCGACCGCCGAGCTGGAGTCGATCGCCGCGCACGAAGCGGCCGCGCCGTTCGACCTCCGGACGGGGCCCCTGATCCGCGGCCGTCTGATCGCGCTCGGCCATGCCGAGCACGTGCTGCTGATCACGATGCACCACGTCGTCTCCGACGGCTGGTCGATCGGACTGCTGATCCGCGAGCTGAGCGCGCTGTACGACGCCTACGGCCGCGGCCTCGGTGATCCGCTCCCGCCGCTCGCGATCCAGTACGCGGACTACGCGGCCTGGGAGCGGGGATGGTCGTCCGGCGAGTCGCTGCGGGAGCAGAGCGCGTACTGGGAGCGGACGCTCGCCGGCGCCCCGGTCCTCCAGCTCCCCACCGACCGGCCGCGGCCGGTGCAGCAGGATTACACCGGCGCGCGCGTCGCGCTGGAGCTCGACGCGGCGCTGACCCAGCGGCTCGTCGCGTGCAGCCAGCGCCACGGGACGACGCTGTTCATGACGCTCGTCACCGCGTGGGCGATCCTGCTCGCGCGGCTCTCAGGGCAGGACGACATCGTCGTCGGGACGCCGGTCGCGAACCGCACGCGGGCCGAGGTCGAAGACGTGATCGGCTTCTTCGTGAACATGCTCGCGCTGCGGCTCGACCTCTCCGGCGACCCGACGGTCGGCGAGCTGCTGCAGCGTGTGAAGGCGCAGGCGCTCGACGCCCAGCACAACCAGGACCTGCCGTTCGAGCAGGTGGTGGAGATCGCGAAGCCGCCGCGCAGCCTCGCCCACCCGCCGCTCTTCCAAGTCATGTTCGCCTGGCAGAACAACGAACAGGAAGCGTTCGCGCTCCCCGGGCTGTTCGTCGCTTCGGTCGGGATCCCGTACCACGTCGCCCAGTTCGATCTCACGCTGAACTTGACCGAAGCCGACGACCGGATCGTCGGCGGCGTCGAGTACGCGGCGGCGCTCTTCGACCGAACGACGGTCGAGCGCTACGTGCGCTACCTCCGCGAGATCTTGAGCGAGATCGCCGGCGACGACGGCCGGCGCGTCAGCCGGGTCCGGATCATGCCGGCGGCGGAGCGCGCGGAGGTCCTCGGCGCGCTCGGCGCCGGCGCGGACGCGCACGCGACCGGCCGGTTCGCCCACGAGCTCTTCGAGGGACGGGTCGCCGCCGATCCCGACGCGGTCGCGGCGATCCAGGCCGGCGAGTCGCTGAGCTACGGCGAGCTCAACGCGCGCGCGAACCGTTTGGCGCATCACCTGCGGGAGATCGGCGTGCGCCCGGAGAGCCGTGTCGCGGTCTGCGGCGAGCGAGGGCTGGAGACGCTGATCGCCTTGCTCGCCGTGCTGAAGTCGGGCGGCGCATATGTTCCGCTCGACCCGTCCTATCCCGGCGAACGGCTGCGCTTCATGATCGAGGACTGCGCGCCCGCGGTCCTGCTGGTACACGGCGAGGTGCCGGACCAGGTGCTTCGGTGCAGCTCCGCCGTGACGCGGGTGATCGATCTGCGAGCCGGTTCCGGCGCGTGGGCCGGCGCGCCCGACGGCGATCCGCCGCAAGACGAGCTGAGGCCGGAGCACCTGGCGTACCTGATCTACACCTCCGGCTCCACGGGCCGGCCGAAGGGCGTGATGGTCGAGCACCGCCATCTCGCGACGAAGCTCGTCACGACACAAGCGGAGCTGATGCTCAGCCCCGGTGACGTGCTGCCGAACCTCGCCGCGAGCGCGTTCGACATCTCGCTGCTCGAGATGCTGCTGCCGCTGGCCGCCGGCGCCGCGACGCAGCTGGTCGCGCCGGACCGCGTCGTCGACGTCGCGAGGCTGCTCGAAGAGACCTCGGCCGCGACGTTCTTCCACGCGGTGCCGAGCCTCGCCGAGGCGTGGCTCGACGTCTTGGGTCAGGACGCCGCGGCGCGCTACCCGGCGCTGCGCTGCGTGCTGGTCGGCGGCGAAGCGGTCTCCGAGAGCTTGCTGCGGCGCCTGACCGCGCACTTCCCTCACGCCAAGGTGGTCGAGCTGTACGGGCCGACCGAGGCCGTCATCGTGAGCACGTTCCTGCGCGCGAACGAACCGCGAGCGAGCGCGCCGTATTGCATCGGGCGCACCTTCGCCGGCGTGCGGGCGTACGTGCTCGACGAGGCGCTCGAGCCGCAGCCGCCGGGGATCCGGGGCGAGCTCTACCTCGGCGGCGCCGCGATCGCGCGCGGGTACTGGAACCGGCCGGAGCTGACCGCGGAGCGCTTCGTCCCGAGCCCGTTCGCCGGCGGAGACCGGCTCTACAAGACCGGCGATCACGCCCGGTACCTCCCCGACGGCAACCTCGAGTTTCTCGGCCGCAGCGACCTCCAGGTGAAGGTCCGAGGATTCCGGATCGAGCTCGGCGAGGTCGAGGCGCGGCTCGCCGAACATCCGGCGATCCGTGAGGTCGTGGTGCTCGCGCGAGAAGACGTGCTCGCGGAGAAGCGTCTCGTTGCGTACTTCACGCCTGCGGCCCAAGCGGCTCCGGCGAGCGCCGAGACGCTGCGGGCCCACGTGCTTGCGGCGCTGCCCGGCTACATGGCGCCGAGCGCGTACGTCGCGCTGCAGGCGTTCCCGCTGACGCCGAACGGAAAGCTGGACCGCAGCGCGCTTCCGGCGCCCGCCGACGCCGCGTACGGCGCGCGCGTCTACGAGGCGCCGGCCGGCGAGGCGGAGACGGCGATCGCGCGGATCTGGTGCGACGTGCTGGGGCTCGAGCGCGTCGGGCGCCACGACGACTTCTTCGAGCTCGGCGGTCACTCGCTGCTCGTCGTCCGTGTCGTCGAGCGAATGCGGCGCGCCGGATTGCACGCGGACGTCCGGTCGTTCTTCACCTCGCCGGCGCTCGCCGATCTCGCGGCCGCGGCGCAAGGCGAGAGCTCGCTCGTCGAGGTCCCGCCGAACCGCATCCCGGCCGCCAGCGAGACGATCACGCCCGAGATGCTGCCGCTCGTCCGTCTCAGCGCGGCGGAGATCGAGCGCATCGTCGCAACCGTGCCGGGCGGCGCGCCGAACGTCCAGGACATCTACCCGCTCGCGCCGCTGCAGGAGGGGATTCTCTTCCACCACCTGCTCACGAGCGAGGGCGATCCGTATCTGCTGCACGCGCTCTACCGTTTCGACACGCGCGAGCGGCTGGAGCGGTACGCGGCCGCGCTGCAAGCGGTGATCGACCGGCACGACGTGCTGCGCACCGCGGTCGTGTGGGAACAGCTCTCCGAACCGGTGCAGGTCGTGTGGCGCCGTGCGCCGCTCGTGCTCGAAGAGGTCGCGCTCGACGCGCACGCGGGCAGCGCGCTCGCGCAGCTCACGGCGCGCTTCGATCCGCGGCGCTACCGGCTCGACGTGCGCCGCGCGCCGCTGATCCGGCTCGTCGCGGCGTACGACGCGGCCGCCGGCGACTGGGCGGTCATCCTGCTGCTGCATCACTTGGTGAGCGATCACACGGCGCTGGAGATCGTCTTCGGCGAGATCGAGGCGCATCTGCTGGGCCGTGCGGAGCAGCTCCCCGCGCCGCTGCCGTTCCGCAACTTCGTCGCGCAGGCGCGGCTGGGCGTGAGCCGCGAGGAGCACGCGACGTTCTTCCGCGAGATGCTCGGCGACGTCGACGAGCCGACGGTTCCGTTCGGGCTGAGCGACGTGCAGGGCGACGGCTCGCAGGACGCGCAGGCGCGCGTCGCGCTCGGCGCCGAGCTCTCGCGGCGCTTGCGCGCGCAAGCGCGCAGCCTGGGCGTAAGCGCGGCGAGCCTCTTCCACACGGCGTTCGCGCGCGTGCTCGGCGCGGTCTCCGGACGCGACGACGTCGTGTTCGGCACGGTGCTGTTCGGCCGGATGCACGGCGGGGAGGGCGCCGATCGCGCGCTCGGGCTCTACATGAACACGCTGCCGATCCGCGTGCGGCTCGAAGGCGGCGTGCGCGAGAGCGTTCGCCGGACGCACGCGTCGCTCGCGCGGCTGCTGCACCACGAGCACGCCTCGCTCGCGCTCGCGCAGCGCTACAGCGGCGTCCCCGCACCGGCGCCGCTCTTCAGCGCGGTCTTCAACTACCGGCACAGCGACGGCGGGCGCACCACCGCGGCCGCCGCATGGGACGGAATCGAGGCGCTCGACGGCGAGGAGCGCACGAACTATCCGCTCACGCTCTCGGCGGACGATCTGAGCGACGCGTTCCTCTTGACCGCGCAGACGCGCGCGCCGCTGGACCCGCGGCGGGTCTGCACCTTGATGCACACCGCCGTGCAGCATCTCGTCGATGCGCTCGAGCACGCTCCCGCTGCGCCGGTCGAGCGGCTCGGCGTGCTGCCGGACGACGAGCGCCGGCGCGTGCTCGTCGAGTGGAACGCGACCGGCGTACCGTATCCCGCCGACCGCGGTTTGCACGAGCTCTTCGCGGAACAGGCGGCGCGTGCGCCGGATGCGCTCGCCGTCGTGCACGACGGCGTCGCGCTCGGCTACGGCGAGCTCGACGCGCGGGCGAATCGCCTGGCCCGCCGCCTGCGCCGCCTCGGCGCACGCTCGGGGGACCGCGTCGCGCTGCTCCTCGACCGTTCGGTCGAGCTGGTGACGGCGATGCTCGCCGTCCTCAAGTGCGGCGCGGCGTACGTGCCGCTGGATCCGAGCACGCCGGCGGAACGCCTCGCGTTCATGCTCCAGGACGCCGGCGCCTCGTTCGCGCTGAGCCTGTCGAGCGCGACCGTGCCGGTCCCGGAAGGCGTGCACACGATCGACGTGGACCGCGTCCCTGCGGACGAGGACGGTCGCGACGAGACGGCGGCGCGTGCGGACGGCGCGAGCGCCGCGTGCGTCATCTACACCTCGGGCTCGACCGGCTGGCCGAAGGGCACGATCGTCCCGCATCGCGGGATCGCCCGCGTCGCGATCGACAACGGCTACGCCGAGTTCGGGCCGGCCGACCGGGTGGGGTTCGGCTCGAATCCCGCCTTCGACGTGAGCTCGATGGAAGTGTGGGGGCCGTTGCTGAACGGCGGCTGCATCGTCGTCCTCGACCGGGCGACGCTGCTCTCGCCCGAGCGCTTGCGGGAGACGCTCACGCGGCACGGCGTGACGATCCTGTGGCTCACCTCGGCGCTGTTCGTGAGCTACGCGGATGCGCTCCGCGATGTGTTTCCGCGGCTGCGCTACCTGCTCGTCGGCGGCGACGTCGTCGATCCGAGCGCGGCGGCGCGCGTGCTGCGCAACGGCGCGCCGCAGAAGTTCGTCAACGCGTACGGCCCGACCGAAGCCTCGACGTTCGCAACGGCGTTCCCGATCGCCCTGGTTCCGGACGGCGCCGCGGGGATCCCGATCGGGCGGCCGATCTCGAACACGCGCGTCTACGTCTTGGACTCGCACCGCGAGCCCGTGCCGGTCGGCGTCGCCGGAGAGCTCTACATCGGCGGACCGGGCGTCGCGCTCGGCTACGTGAACCGTCCGGAGCTCACCGCCGAGCGGTTCGTGCCGAATCCGTTCGTCGAAGGCGACCGCCTCTACAAGACCGGCGACTTGGCGCGCTATCTCCCGGACGGGAACCTCGAGTTCTTGGGCCGCAACGACCATCAGGTCAAGGTGCGCGGCTTCCGCATCGAGCTCGGCGAGATCGAGGTGCGGCTCGCGGCGCACGAAGCCGTTCGGGACGCCGTCGTGCTGCTGCGCGAAGACCGCCCCGGCGAGAAGCGCCTCGTCGCGTACTACACGCTCGCGGCAGCCGCGGCCGAGCCGAGCGCGGAGGAGCTGCGCGCGCATTTGGCGGCGGCGCTCCCCGAGTACATGGTCCCGGCCGCGTACGTGCGGCTGGACGCGGTCCCGCTCACGCTCAACAACAAGGTCGACCGGCGCGCGCTGCCGGCGCCCGACGGCGAAGCCTACGCGCGCCGTCAGTTCGAGGCGCCGGCGGGCGAGATCGAGACGGCGATCGCGCGCATCTGGCGTGACGTGCTGGGCGTCGAGCGCGTCGGCCGGCACGACAACTTCTTCGAGCTCGGCGGCCATTCGCTCGCGGCCGTCCGCGCGATCGAGGCGATGCGCGCCGCCGGGCTCCACAGCGACGTCCTCACGCAGTTCACCGCGCCGACGCTCGCGCAGCTCGCCGCGGCCGTCGGCACGCAGAGCCGAACGGTCGACGTCCCGCCGAACCTCATACCGGCCGGCGCCGAGACGATCACGCCGGAGATGTTGACGCTGTGGGGCTGAGCGCGGCGGAGATCGAGCGGATCGTCGCGACGGTGCCGGGCGGCGCGCCGAACGTTCAGGACATCTATCCGCTCGCGCCGCTGCAGGAGGGGATTCTATTCCACCACCTGCTCGCGAGCGAGGGCGATCCGTACCTGCTGCACGCGCTGCACCGCTTCGACACGCGCGACCGCATCGAGCGGTACGCGGCGGCGCTGCAAGCGGTGATCGACCGTCACGACATCCTGCGCACCGCGGTGCTGTGGGAAGAGCTCTCCGAGCCGGTGCAGGTGGTGTGGCGGCGCGCTTCGCTGGCGGTGGAGGAGATCGCGCTCGACGCGAGCGCGGGCGACGTGGCGACGCAGCTCGCGGCGCGCTTCGACCCGCGGCGCTATGGGCTCGACGTCCGCCGCGCGCCGCTGATCCGGCTCGCCGCGGCGTACGACGCGGCGCGCGGCGACTGGGCGGTGATGCTGCTGCTTCACCACTTGGTGAGCGACCACACCGCGCTCGACATCATCCGCGAAGAGATGCGAGCGTTTCTGCTCGGGCGTGCGGAGCAGCTCCCCGCGCCGCTGCCGTTCCGGAACTTCGTCGCGCAGACGCGGCTCGGCGTGAGCCGCGCGGAGCACGAGGCGTTCTTCCGGGAGATGCTCGGCGACGTCGACGAGCCGACGATGCCGTTCGGCCTGAGCGACGTGCAGGGCGACGGTTCGGAGATCGCGCAGGCGCAGCTCCCGCTCGGCGCGGAGCTTTCGCATCGTTTGCGCGCGCAGGCGCGGGCGCTGGGTGTGAGCGCGGCGAGCATCTTCCACACCGCGTTCGCGCGCGTGCTCGGCGCGGTCTCCGGCCGCGATGACGTCGTGTTCGGGACGGTGCTGTTCGGCCGGATGCAGGGCGGCGAAGGCTCCGACCGCGTGTTGGGGCTGTTCATCAACACCTTGCCGATCCGCGTGCGGCTCGAAGGCGGCGTGCGCGAGAGCGTACGGCGCACGCACGCGTCGCTGGCGCGGTTGCTGCAGCACGAGCACGCCTCGCTCGCGCTCGCGCAGCGGTGCAGCGGCGTGCCGGCGCCCGCACCGCTCTTCAGCGCGCTGTTCAACTACCGGCACATCACCGAGACGCCGCCGGCCGGCGCCGGCGCGTGGGAGGGGATCGAGGTCCTCGGCGGCGAGGAGCGGACCAACTATCCGCTGACGTTCTCCGCGGACGACGGCGGGGACGCGTTCGTCCTGACCGCGCAGACGCGCGCCCCGCTGGATCCTCGGCGCATGTGCGCGTTCATGCAGACCGCGCTGGAGCATCTGATCGCCGCGCTCGAGCGCACGCCGTCCGCGCCGGCCGGCGCGCTCCCCGTCCTTCCGGCGGACGAACGCGAGCGCGTTCTCGCCGAGTGGAACGTCACCCGCGAAGAACCCGACGGGCCGTCGCTGCTCGAGCGCTTCGAGGCGCAGGCGGCGCGCGATCCGGCGGCCGTCGCGCTCGTCGACGACGGTGCGGAGATCACGTACGGCGAGCTCAACGCGCGCGCGAACCGCCTGGCGCGGCATCTGCGCGCGCTCGGCGTGGAGGCGGAACGCCGGGTCGCGCTGTGCATGGCGCGCGAAGCCGAGCTCGTCGTCGCCGTCATCGCGGTGCTCAAGGCCGGCGGCGGCTACGTGCCGCTCGATCCCGCGTATCCGCCGGAGCGCTTGCGCTACGTGCTGAACGACAGCACCCCGGTCGCCGTGCTCGCCGACGGCGCGACGAGCGCGAGCGTGCAGGACGTGCTGCGCTTCGCGGGCGGCGGCGAGGTGGCGGTCGTCGACACCGCGGCCGACGCGGCGCGCTGGGCGAGCGAACCCGAGCACGATCTCGAAGGCGTGAGGCGGAGGCCCGACCACCTCGCGTACGTGATCTACACCTCCGGCTCGACCGGCCGCCCAAAAGGCGTGATGGTGAGCGATCGGAACGTGACGCGGCTCTTCTCCGCGACGGAGCGATGGTTCGATTTCGAGCGCTCGGACGTCTGGGCGCTGTTCCATTCCTGCGCGTTCGACTTCTCGGTGTGGGAGATGTGGGGCGCGCTCGTCCACGGCGCGCGTCTAGTGATCGTCCGCTACCTGACCGCGCGCTCGCCCGCCGAGTTCTACGATCTCGTGTGCGCCGCCGGCGTGACGGTGCTGAACCAAACGCCGAGCGCGTTCCGCCAGCTCGTCTCCGCGCAGCGCGAACGTCCCGGCCGGCACCGGCTGCGGCTGGTGATCTTCGGCGGCGAGGCGCTCAGCCCCAGCACGCTCGCGCCGTGGTACGACGATCCGCGCAACGACGGCGCGCGGCTCGTCAACATGTACGGGATCACCGAGACGACGGTCCACGTGACGTACCGCCCGCTGAGCCGTTCCGATCTCGCATGGCGAGGCGGAAGCCCGATCGGCCGGCCGATCCCGGACTTGCGCATCTATCTGCTCGACGCGCACCGGCAG
Source organism: Candidatus Elarobacter sp. (assembly GCA_036264835.1). Taxonomy (GTDB): domain Bacteria; phylum Vulcanimicrobiota; class Vulcanimicrobiia; order Vulcanimicrobiales; family Vulcanimicrobiaceae; genus Vulcanimicrobium. Next base: position 22,831 of record DATAQE010000054.1, on the reverse strand, counting down.
CCCGTGCCGATCGGCGCGGCCGGCGAGATCTACGTCGGCGGCGCCGGCGTCGCGCGCGGCTACTTGAACCGTCCGGAGCTCACCGCGGAACGGTTCGTGCCGAGTCCGTTCGCCGAAGGCGACCGCCTCTACAAGACGGGCGACGTTGCGCGCTATCTCCCCGACGGAGATCTCGAGTTCTTGGGCCGCAACGATCTGCAGGTCAAGGTTCGCGGCTTCCGCATCGAGCTCGGCGAGATCGAAGCGCGTCTCGCCGAGCACCCGGACGTCGGCGAAGCGGTCGTCCTCGCCCGCGACGACGTCGCGGAGAGCGCGCGCCTCGTCGCGTACTACGCGGTCGCGGCGGGAGCCGCCGCGCAGCCGAGCGCCGACGAGCTGCGCGCGCACGTCGCGGCGGCGCTCCCCGACTACATGGTCCCCGCGGCGTACGTGCGGCTCGAAGCGATCCCGCTCACGGCGAACGGCAAGGCCGACCGGCGCGCGCTGCCGGCGCCGGACGGTGAGGCCTACGCGCGCCGCGAGTACGAAGCGCCGGCCGGCGAGACCGAGACGGCGATCGCGCGGATCTGGTGCGACGTGCTCGAGCTCGAGCGCGTCGGGCGCCACGACGACTTCTTCGCGCTCGGCGGCCACTCGCTCTCCGCCGTGCGTGTGATCGAGCGGATGCGCGGCGCGGGATTGCAGACCGACGTGCGCACGCTGTTCGACTCGCCGCAGCTCTCCGCGCTCGCCGCCGCGGCCGGCGGCGCGAGCCGGACGGTCGACGTCCCGCCGAACCGGATACCGGCCGGTGCCGAGACGATCGCGCCGGAGATGCTGCCGCTGGTCCGTCTCAGCGCGGCGGAGATCGAACGGATCGTCGCCGCCGTGCCGGGCGGCGCGCCGAACGTCCAAGACATCTACCCGCTCGCGCCGCTGCAGGAAGGGATTCTGTTCCACCACCTGCTCGCGAGCGAGGGCGATCCGTATCTCTTGCACGCGCTGCACCGCTTCGACACGCGCGAGCGCATCGAGCGGTACGCGGCGGCGCTGCAAGCGGTGATCGACCGCCACGACATCCTGCGCACGGCGGTCGTGTGGGAAGAGCTCTCCGAACCGGTGCAGGTGGTGTGGCGGCGCGCTTCGCTGGCGGTGGAGGAGATCGCGCTCGACGCGAGCGCGGGCGACGTGGCGACGCAGCTCGCCGCACGCCTCGATCCGCGCCGGTACCGGCTCGACGTGCGCCGCGCGCCGCTGATCCGTCTCGTCGCGGCGTACGACGCGGCGCGCGGTGACTGGGCGGTGATGCTGCTGCTCCACCACTTGGTGAGCGACCACACCGCGCTGGAGCTCGTCTTCGGCGAGATGGAGGCGCAGCTGCTCGGGCGTGCCGAGCAGCTCCCCGCGCCGCTGCCGTTCCGCAACTTCGTCGCGCAGACGCGGCTCGGCGTGAGCCGCGCGGAGCACGAGGCGTTCTTCCGCGAGATGCTGAGCGACGTCGACGAGCCGACGGTGCCGTTCGGGCTGAGCGACGTGCAGGGCGACGGGTCGGAGATCGCGCAGGCGCAGCTCGCGCTCGGCGCGGAGCTTTCGCGGCGCTTGCGCGCGCAGGCGCGCAGCCTGGGCGTGAGCGCGGCGAGCATCTTCCACACCGCCTTCGCGCGCGTGCTCGGCGCGGTCTCCGGCCGCGATGACGTGGTGTTCGGGACGGTGCTGTTCGGCCGGATGCAGGGCGGCGAAGGCTCCGACCGCGTGTTGGGGCTGTTCATCAACACCTTGCCGATCCGCGTGCGGCTCGAAGGCGGCGTGCGCGAGAGCGTGCGGCGCACGCACGCGTCGCTGGCGCGGTTGCTGCACCACGAGCACGCCTCGCTCGCGCTCGCGCAGCGGTGCAGCGGCGTGCCGGCGCCCGCACCGCTCTTCAGCGCGCTGTTCAATTACCGGCACAGCGCCGATGCGCCGCACGCGCGCGGAACGGGGTTGTGGGAGGGGATCGAGATCCTCCAAAGCGCCGAGCGCACGAACTACCCGCTCGGGTTCTCGGTCGACGATCTCGGCGACGGTTTCGCACTGACCGCGCAGACCGATGCGCCGGCCGATCCGCGGCGCCTGTGCGAGAGCGTGGAAGCGGCGCTGGACCATCTCGTCGCCGCGCTGGAACGCGCTCCGGAGACGCCGCTCCGGCGGCTCGGCGTGCTGCCGGAAGACGAGCGCCGGCGCGTGCTGGTCGACTGGAACGCGACCGCCGCGCCGTATCCCGACGACCGCTGCGTGCACGAGCTCTTCGAGGCGCAGGCGGCGCGCGATCCGCTCGCCGTCGCGGTCGTGCACGATGGTGCGAAACTCGCGTACGGCGAGCTCAACGCGCGGGCGAACCGCTTGGCGCGCCGTCTGCGCGCGCTCGGTGTGCGGCCCGGCGAGCGCGTCGCGCTGTGCATGGAGCGCGGCAGCGAGATGATCGTCGCGCTGCTCGCGGTGCTCAAGGCCGGCGGCGCGTACCTTCCGCTCGACCCTTCGTATCCGCTCGCGCGGCTCGCGTACATGCTGGAGGACGGCGCACCGTCGGTCGTCCTCACGCACCCGCCGGCGCTCGCGCTCGCGCGCGAGGCGCTGGAATCCGCACGGCTCGGCGCGACGGTCGCCGACGTCCGTGCGGACGCCGGGCGATGGGCGAGCGAACCGGACGGAAACCTCGAGCGCGCCGGGCTGACTCCAGGCGACCTCGCGTACGTCATGTACACGTCCGGCTCGACCGGCCGTCCGAAAGGGACGATGATCGAGCACCGCGGCGTCTGCAATCTCGCCGCGGCGCACGTCCGCGCGTTCGCGATCGACCGCGGCAGCCGGGTGCTGCAGTTCGCACCGCTCAGCTTCGACGCGAGCGTCTCGGAGATCGCGGCCGCGCTCTGCGCGGGCGCGTCGCTGCACGTTCCGGCGCCCGGCACGGTGCTCGCCGGAGAGGCGTTGATCGACGCCGTCGAGCGAGGCCGCATCACGCACGCGACGCTGCCGCCGGCCGTGTTGACCGCACTTCCCGCGGATGCCCAGCTCGAGCCGCTGCGCACGCTGATCGTCGCCGGCACCGCGCCGGGCGGCGCGCTCGTCCGCCGGTTCGGCGCGGGCCGGCGCTTCGTCAACGCGTACGGACCGACCGAGACGACCGTGTGCGCGACGCTGCACGTGTGCGAGCCCGCCGCGGCGAGCGATCCGCCGATCGGCCGCCCGATCGCGAACGTTCGCGCGTACGTCGTCGACGCGCACGGCGAGCCGGTCCCGGTCGGCGCGGCCGGCGAGCTGTGGATCGGCGGCGCCGGCGTCGCGCGCGGCTACTGGAACCGGCCCGAGCTGACGGCGCAGCGGTTCGTTCCGAGTCCGTTCGTCGCGGGTGAACGGCTCTACCGCAGCGGCGATCTCGTCCGGTTTGCGGCGGACGGCACGCTGGAGTTCATCGGCCGCGCCGACTTCCAGGTCAAGATTCGCGGCTTCCGCATCGAGCTCGGCGAGATCGAAGCGCGTCTCACGGAACACCCCGCCGTCGCCGGCGCGGTCGTCGTCGCGCGAGACGACGCGTCGGGCGGGAAGCGTCTCGCCGCGTACTATACGCCGGCGGCGGATGCCGTCGCGCCGAGCGCCGAAGAGCTACGCGCGCATCTCTCCGCGGCGCTGCCGGAGTACATGGTCCCCGCCGCGTACGTGCGGCTCGAAACGATCCCGCTCACGGTGAACGGAAAGGTCGACCGGCGCGCGCTCCCCGCGCCGGACGGCGAGGCCTACGCGAGCCGGGCGTACGAAGCGCCGTCCGGCGAGGTGGAGGCGGCGATCGCCGCGGCGTGGTGCGAGGTCCTCGAGCTGGAGCGGGTCGGCCGTCACGACAACTTCTTCGAGCTGGGCGGGCACTCGCTCTCGGCGGTGCGCGTGATCGAGCGCTTGCGCGCGGCGGGACTGCACGCCGGCGTGCGCGCGGTTTTTACCGCGCCGACGCTCGCCGAGCTGGCCGCGCTGGTGAGCGCGGAAAGCACCGCGGCGGTCGAGGTGCCGCCGAACTTGATCCCGGCGGATGCGCAGACCATCACACCGGAGATGCTGCCGCTGATCCGGCTGAGCGCCGCGGAGATCGAGCGCATCGTCGCGACGGTCCCCGGCGGTGCGGCGAACGTGCAAGACGTCTACCCGCTCGCGCCGCTCCAGGAAGGGGTGCTGTTCCACCACATCCTCGCGACGGCGGGCGACCCGTACCTGTCATACAGCGTGCTGCGGTTCGACACGCGCGAACGGTTCGACGCGTTCGTTGCGGCGCTGCAGGCGGTGACCGACCGCCACGACATTTTGCGGACGGCGGTTCTCTGGGAAGGCTTACCGGAGCCGGTGCAAGTGGTCTGGCGCCGCGCGCCGGTGCCGATCGACGAGGTTCGCGTCGATGCGAACGGCGATGCGGCCGCCCAGCTCGTCGCGCGCTTCGACCCGCGCCGGTACCGCTTGGACGTGCGGCGCGCGCCGCTGATGCGGATCGGCGTCGCGCGCGACGGGGAGGACGGCCGCTGGATCGCGGTGCTGCTCGTGCATCACCTCGCGGTCGATCACACGACGCTCGAGGTCGTGCTGGACGAGATGCGGGCGCTGCTGACCGGCGAGGGCGCGCAGCTTCCCGTGCCGCTGCCCTTCCGCACGTTCGTCGCGCAGACGCGGCTGGGGATCAGCCGCGCGGAGCACGAGGCGTTCTTCCGCGCGATGCTCGGCGACGTCGACGAAGGCACCGCCCCGCTCGGGCTCGCCGACGTGCACGGCGACGGCGAAGAGATCGCGCAAGCGCGCCTCGCGCTCGACGCGGCGCTCGCGCGGCGTCTGCGGGCGCAGGTGCGCGCGCTCGGGGTGAGCGCGGCGAGCGTTTTCCATCTGGCGTGGGCGCGCGTCCTCGCGGCGCTCTCGGGCCGCGACGACGTCGTGTTCGGCACGGTGCTGTTCGGGCGCATGCAGGGCGGTGAAGGTGCGGACCGCGTGCTCGGGATGCTGATCAACACGCTTCCGGTTCGCATACGGATCGGTGAGACCGGGATTGCCGAGGCGGTGCGCGAGACGCATGCGCTGCTCGCGGAGCTGCTGCGGCACGAGCATGCCTCGCTCTCGCTCGCGCAGCGCTGCAGCGCGGTCGCCGCGCCGGCGCCGCTCTTCAGCGCGATCCTCAACGTTCGCCATCTCAGCGCGGGAGCCGGCGCCGATCGGCCGGAGCGCGACCGCGCGTGGCGCGGGATCGAGACGATCGGCGGCGAGGAGCGCGACAACTACCCGCTCTCGCTCTCGGTCGACGATCTGGGCGAGGACTTCGTGCTGACCGCGCAGATCCGCGCGCCGTACGAGCCGGAGCGCATCTGCGCGTACGTGCGCACGGTGCTCGAAGGCCTGGTCGACGCGCTCGAACGCGCGGCCGCGACGCCGGTGAGCGCGCTGCGCGTCCTCCCCGAAGCGGAGCGCCGCCGCGTGCTCGTCGCGTGGAACGCGACGGAGAAGGCGTATCCGGACGCGCGCTGCGTGCACGAGACGTTCGCGGCGCGCGCGGCGGAGACGCCCGAGGCCGTCGCGGTGCTGTACGAGGACGAGCGGCTCACGTACGGCGAGCTGAACGCGCGCGCGAACCGCCTCGCGCACTACCTGCGCAGCATCGGCGTGCGGCCCGACAGCCGCGTCGCGCTGTGCGTCGAGCGCAGCCCCGACATGGTGATCGCGCTGCTCGCCGTGCTGAAGGCGGGCGGCGCGTACGTCCCGCTCGACCCGTCGTACCCGCTCGAACGGCTGGCGTTCATGCTGGAGGACAGCGCACCGTCGGCGATCCTCACGCACGCGCGCATCAATTCGGCGGTGCGCGAGCTGCTGCACGGCGCCGGCGTCCCGCTGATCGGCCTGAACGCGGACGCGCCGCGCTGGGCGGACGCGCCCGCGAGCGATCCGCCGCGCGCCGGGCTGACGCCGGAGCATCTCGCCTACGTCATCTACACCTCCGGCTCGACCGGCCGGCCCAAAGGCGTGATGATCGAGCACCGCGGCCTGACGAACTACATCGCCGCGCTCCGCGAGCGCTGCGATCTCACCGCCGGCGACCGTGTCCTGCAGTTCGCTTCGCCGTCGTTCGACGGCAGCGCCGAGGAGTTGTTCGGCGCGCTCGCGTCGGGAGCCGCCGTCGTGCTGCGCACCGACGCGTGGCTGGCGAGTCCCGAGGCGTTCTGGCGTCTGTGCGCGGCCTACGGCGTCTCGTTCGTCGACGTCCCGACGCTGTTCTTCGAGTGGTCGGTCGAAGCCGGTCCGGGCGCGGTCCCCGAGAGCGTGCGCTTGATCCTGATCAGCGGCGAAGCGGTGCGGCGAAGCGCGCTGGCCGCGTGGTTCGGCGGCGACGGTCGCCGCCCGCGGCTGATCAACGGGTACGGGCCGACCGAGACGACGATCCTCGCGACGTTCTACGAAGCGCGAGCCGAGGACGATCCGTGGCGCTCGATCGGCCGCCCGATCGCGAACGTTCGCGTGTACGTCGTCGACGCGCACGGCGAGCCGGTCCCGCCCGGCGCGGCCGGCGAGCTGTGGATCGGCGGGGCGGGCGTCGCGCGCGGCTACTGGAACCGGCCGGAGCTGACGGCGCAGCGGTTCGTGCGCAGCCCGTTCGTCGCCGGCGAACGCGTCTACAAGACCGGCGATCTGGGGCGGTACGCGCCGGACGGCACGCTCGAGTTCATCGGCCGCGCCGACTTCCAGGTGAAGATTCGCGGTCACCGCGTCGAGCTCGGCGAGATCGAAGCGCGCTTGACCGGGCTCGCGGCGGTTCGCGAGGCGGTCGTCCTCGCGCTCGAGGACGAAGGCGGGGAGCGGCGGCTGGTCGCGTACTGCACGCCGGCCGAGGGCGCGAACGTGCCGCCGGCCGAGACGTTGCGCGCGCACGTCTCGGCGGCGCTGCCGGAGCACATGGTGCCGGCCGCGTACGTCGCGCTCGAGTCGCTGCCGGTCACGCCGAACGGGAAGCTCGACCGCAAGGCGCTGCCCGCACCCGGCAGCGGCGCGTACGCGGTGCGCGCATACGAGGCGCCGGCCGGCGAGGTCGAGGCGGCGGTCGCACGCGTCTGGTGCGAGATCTTCGGCCTCGAGCGCGTCGGCCGTCACGACAACTTCTTCGAGCTGGGCGGTCACTCGCTCTCGGCGGTGCGCATGATCGAGCGCTTGCGCGCGGCGGGACTGCACGCCGGCGTGCGCGCGGTCTTCACCGCGCCGACGCTCGCCGAGCTGGCCGCGCTGGTGAGCGCCGAAAGCACCGCGGTCGCGGTGCCGCCGAACCTGATCCCGGCCGATGCGCGCGCGATCGCGCCGGAGATGCTGCCGCTGATCCGGCTGAACGCCGCGGAGATCGAGCGGATCGTCGCGACGGTCCCCGGCGGTGCGGCGAACGTGCAAGACGTCTACCCGCTCGCGCCTCTGCAGGAAGGCGTGCTGTTCCACCACATCCTCGCGACGGCGGGCGATCCGTATCTGTCGTACAGCGTGCTGCGGTTCGACACGCGCGCGCGGTTCGACGCGTTCGTTGCGGCGCTGCAGGCGGTGATCGACCGCCACGACATCCTGCGGACGGCGATCCTCTGGGAAGGGCTGCCGGAGCCGGTGCAAGTCGTCTGGCGCCGCGCGCCGCTCGCGGTCGAAGAGGTGGCGGTCGCGGACGACCGCGGCGCGCTCGGCGCGCTCACCGCCCACTTCGATCTGCGGCGGCACCGCTTGGACGTGCGGCGCGCGCCGCTGATGCGGATCGGCGTCGCACGCGACGCGGCCGAGGGCCGCTGGATCGCGGCGCTGCTGATCCATCATCTCGTCGGCGACGCCACCACCCATCAGGCGATCTTCGAGGAGATGCGCGCGGTCCTCGCGGGTGAGGGCGCGCGGCTCCCCGCTCCGATGCCGTTCCGGACGTTCATCGCGCAGGCGCGCCTCGGGATCAGCCGCGCGGAGCACGAGGCGTTCTTCCGCGCGATGCTCGGCGACGTCGACGAAGTGACGGCGCCGTTCGGGCTCGCCGACGTGCACGGCGACGGCTCGGACGTCACGCGAGCGCGCGCCGCGCTCGACACGCAGCTCGCGCGGCGTCTGCGCGCGCAGGTGCGCGCGCTCGGGGTGAGCGCGGCGAGCGTGTTCCATCTCGCTTGGGCGCGCGTGCTGGCCGCGCTCTCCGGACGCGACGACGTGGTCTTCGGGACGGTGCTGTTCGGGCGAATGCAGGGCGGCGAGGGGGTGGACCGCGTCCTCGGGATGCTGATCAACACGCTCCCGCTCCGCATCCGGATCGGCGAGACGCCGATCGCCGAAGCGGTCCGCGAGACGCACGCGCTGCTCGCGGAGCTGCTGCGGCACGAGCACGCGTCGCTCTCGCTCGCGCAGCGCTGCAGCGCGGTGGCCGCTCCGGCGCCGCTCTTCAGCGCGATTCTCAACGTGCGGCACAGCCTCGCCGCGCCGGCCTCCGGCGCGCAGGGAGCGGAGGCGTGGGAAGGCGTCGAGCTCGCCGGCGGCGAGGAGCGGAACAACTTCCCGCTCACGCTCTCGGTCGACGATCTGGGCGAGGACTTCGTGCTGACGGCGCAGATCCGCGCGCCGTACGAGCCCGAGCGCATCTGCGCGTACGTGCGTACCGTGCTCGAAGGGCTGGTCGACGCGCTCGAACGCGCGGCCGCGACGCCGGTGAGCGCGCTGCGCGTCCTGCCCGAAGCGGAGCGCCGGCGCGTGCTGGTGGATTGGAACGCGACGGAGCGGGCGTATGCGGACGAGCGGTGCGTGCACGAGACGTTCGCCGCGCGCGCGGCGGAGACGCCGGAGGCCGTCGCGGTGCTGTACGAGGACGCGCGGCTGACGTACGGGGAGCTGAACGCGCGCGCGAACCGGCTCGCGCACTACCTGCGCAGCATCGGCGTGCGGCCCGACAGCCGCGTCGCGCTGTGCCTCGAACGCAGCCCGGAGATGATCGTCGCGCTGCTCGCGGTGCTCAAGGCCGGCGGCGCGTACGTCCCGCTCGACCCGTCGTACCCGCGCGAACGGCTGGCGTTCATGCTGGAGGACAGCGCGCCGTCGGCGATCCTCACGCACGCGCGGGCGGGCGCCGCGGTGCGCGCGCTGCTGCACGGCGCCGGTGTCCCGGTGATCGGCCTGGATGCGGACGCAGCGCGCTGGGCGGACGCGCCGGCGAGCGATCCGCCGCGCGCCGGGCTGACGCCGCGGAGCCTCGCGTACGTGATCTACACGTCCGGCTCGACCGGGCGCCCGAAGGGCGTGATGATCGAGCACCGCGCGCTGGCGAACTACGTCCGGTGGTGCGTCGAGCATCTGCTGCCCGATCGCGGCTCGGTGCTCTCGCAGCCGTTCTCGTTCGACGCGACGGTGACCACGCTGTACACGCCGTTGCTCCACGGCGGCGCGATCCGGCTGCTGCACGACGGAGAAGAGATCACCGAGCTGCAAGCGTGCATCGAGGACGGCCGCGCTCGGGGCTTGGTCAAGATGACGCCCTCGCACCTGGCGGTGCTCGGGAAGCAGCTCGCGGAGAACGGCGCCCGTACGGAGATCGGCGTGATCATGGTCGGCGGCGAGGTGCTCCCGCCGCAGACGGTCGAGCTGTGGCGCCGCATCCAGCCCGGCGTCCGGATCGTCAACCATTACGGTCCGACCGAGACGACCGTCGGCTGCGTCGTCAACGACGTTCCGCCGGACCTCGATCCGTCGGCGCCGGTCCCGATCGGCCGCCCGCTCCCCAACATGCGGATGTACGTCGTCGACGCCCGCCTCGAGCCGGTCCCGATCGGCGTCGCGGGGGAGCTGCTCATCGGCGGCGTCCAGCTCGCGCGCGGCTACTGGAACCGGCCCGATCTGACGGCACAGCGCTTCATCGCCAGCCCGTTCGCCGAGGGCGAGCGGCTCTACCGGACCGGCGATCTCGTGCGGTATCTCCCCGACGGCCGGATCGAGTTCGTCGGGCGCAACGATTTCCAGGTCAAGATTCGCGGTTTCCGGATCGAGCTCGGCGAGATCGAGGCGCGGCTCGCCGAGCACGCCGGGGTACGCGACGCGGTCGTCCTCGCGCGCGAGGACTCGCCCGGGGAGAAGCGGCTCGTCGCGTACTACACGCCCCAGCCGGGCACGCCGGACCCCGGCGCCGAGACGCTGCGCGCGCACTTGCTCGCCGAGCTCCCGGAGTTCATGGTCCCGGCCGCGTACGTCGCGCTCGCGGCGCTCCCGCTCTCGCCGAACGGGAAGCTCGACCGCAAGGCGCTCCCGCCGCCGGGCGGGACGGCGTACGCCGTGCGCGACTACGAGCCGCCGGCCGGCGAGACGGAGACCCTCGTCGCGCGCTGCTGGCGCGAGGTTCTCGGCCACGACCGCATCGGCCGTGACGACAGCTTCTTCGATCTCGGCGGCCACTCGCTCTCGGTCGTGCACGTCACGAGCCTGCTGAAGCAAGCCGGCAAGGAGGTGACCGTGCACGACGTGTTCCGGCACCCGACGCTACGCGCGCTCGCGCGCCGCGCCGACGAGCGGCGGCGCGAGGCTGCGCCCGCGGCGGTCGTTCCGGTCCGGACGAGCGGGACGGCGCGCCCGCTGTTCCTCGTGCACGAGCACTCCGGGCTCGACCTCTACTTCTCGAAGCTCGGCGCCGAGATCGATCCGGAGGTCCCGGTCTACGGCTTGTCGGCGGTGCCGTTCGGCGAGCCGCAGCTCTACACGGTGGAGGGGATCGCCTCGCGGCTGATCCGCACCATGCGCGCCGTGCAGCCGGAGGGCCCCTACCGCCTCGCCGGCTGGTCGTTCGGCGGGCTCGTCGCGTACGAGATGGCGGCGCAGCTCGCCGGCGGCGAGGAGGCCGTCGGGTTCCTCGGGATGTTCGACACGTACTACCCGCCGCTCACGCGCTCGCGGCGCGAGCCGGGCCCCGACACGTCGACGCAGCGGTTGCTGCTCGAGTCGCTCGAGCCGCTGCGCGCGGACGCGCGGTGGAGCGGCGCGATCGCGCAGCTCGAAGCGGTCGTCGACACGCTGGATCTGAGCGCCGTCGTCAAGCTGAGCGCCCAGCTCGGCATCCTGCCCCCGTATCTCGCCGGCTATTCCACGGCGGAGGTCGAGAGCTACTTCGCGCGCACCGCCGCGCACACGCACGCCCAGCGAAACTACGCCGCGCGCCGCATCTCGGTCCCGGTGCACCTCTTCCGCGCCGAGCGGATCTCCGCCGCGCTCACCGGGATCGCGCGGCCCGACGAGATGCTGGGATGGAGCGCCGTGCGCCCGGAGACCGCGATCGACGTGATCGGCGTCCCGGGCGACCACCAGACTATGATGGACGAGCACGTCGCCTCGCTCGGCGCCGCGCTCTCCGCGGCGCTGCGGCGCGCGGGCAGCGCGCCGCAGCGGCTCGCCGTCCGTCACCGGCCTCAGGTCACCATCCAGTCGGCGGCGGGGTCGGCCCGGAATCCGGTCGTCTGCGTCCCGGGCGCCGGGGACTCGGTCTCCGCGTTCGTCCCGCTGGCGCAGGCGCTCGGCGGCGCGTGGGCGCTGCACGGGATGCAGCCGCGCGGCTGGAACGATGCCGCGGAGCCGTACCCGACCGTCGACGCCGCCGCGAGCGCCTATCTGCGCGCGCTCGACGAGCTCGAACCGCGGCGACCCGTGCATCTCCTCGGGCACTCCTTCGGCGGCTGGGTCGCGCTCGAGCTCGCGCGGCGCCTGCGCGAGCGCGGCCGCACCGTCGCCTCGCTCGTCATGATCGACACGAGCGCTCCCGACGAGCCCGGCGATCCGGCCCGCGAGTACAGCGCGAACGAGGCGCTCTTCGCGTGGATCGAGCTGCTGGAGCTCGCCGCGGATCGCTCGTTCGGCATCGACGCGGCGCGGTTGCGCGAGCTCGGCGAGGACGACCAGATCCGCCTCGTCCACGAGCGGATGGTCGCGGCCGGGATCCTGCCGCGGCGCTCGAGCCCCGAGACGCTGCTCGGAGCGCTGCGCACCTTCGGCAGCGCGCTGCGCGCGCCGTACACGCCGAGAAGTCTCTATCCCGATCGGCTCGACCTCGTCGTCGCCGCCGACCCGCGCCTCGACGCGGCGACGAACCGGAAGCAGCACGACGACCTGGCCGAGCGGTGGCGGCGCTGGGCGCCCGAGCTGCACCGGTGGGACGGGCCCGGGAACCACGTCTCGATCCTCAAGCCGCCGCACGTCCACGCGCTCGCGCGCTGGTGCGCGGCCCGGTGGTCCGGCGCCGCGCAGCCGGCGGTCGGCGCGGCCGAAGGAGCGATCGGTGACTGAGGCGCCCGCACCGGCCCCGAGCGCCGACCGCCCGCGCCGGTCGGGCTTCAAGTTCAGCCTGTTCGCGCCGCGCGTTGACGTGCTGGGCGGCGGGCTGCCGATGTGGCGGCTGCTGCTCGCGTTCCTCGGGCCGCTCTTGCTCAGCAATGTGCTGCAGGCCGCGTCCCAGGCGATCGCGGCCGTGTGGGTTGGGCGTCTGATCTCCTCGAAGGCGCTCGGCGCGACGTCGGCGGGTTTCCCGATCGTCATCCTGCTGGTCTCGGTCGTCATCGGCGCCGCGAGCGGCGGCGCGGTGCTCGTCGCCCAGGCGTTCGGCGCTGGCGACCGCGCAAAGGTCACGCGGATCGGCGCCACCGTCCTCCGCGCGACGCTCTACGCGAGCGTCGCCGTCGCGATCGCGGGGTTCTTCGGGTCGTCCCGGCTGCTGGCGCTCGTCGGGACGCCCGCCGAGATCATGGGGCTCGCGGACGCGTACGTGCGCTGCGTCTTCCTGACGGTTCCGGTCCTCGCGCTGTACGGCGTCTACACCACGCTGCTGAACGGGACCGGCGACTCGGTGACGCCGTTCACCTCGCTGCTGATCTCGAGCGCGGTCGCCGTCGTCGTCGCGCCGTTCCTGATCCTGGGCTGGTTCGGGCTGCCGAAGCTCGGCGTCCCCGCCGTCGCGGTCGCCGCGCTGATCGGCAACCTCACCGCGCTCACCTGGCTGCTGCTGCGGCTGCACCGCCGCGACCATCCGCTGAAGCTCGGCCGCGAGCTGGCCGGCGACGTGCGCCTCGACTGGACGATCCTCGGGAAGGTCGCGCGGATCGGCCTCCCGTCGACGGTGCAGAGCAGCTTGTTCTCCGTCGCGGAGATCGTGGTGCTCTCGTTCATCAACCATTTCGGGTGGAGCGCGACCGCCGCGTACGGCGCGGTCGTTCAGGTCGCGAGCTACGCCCAGTTCCCCGCGATTGCGATCGGCACGGCGTCGTCGGTGTTCTGCGCGCAGTGCATCGGCGGGCGCCGCGTGCAAAAGATCGGCGACGTCGTGCGCGCCGCCGTGGCGCTGAACTATTGCATCGGCGTTCCGCTCGTCGTCCTGTGCTATGCGCTGCGGTGGCCGATCCTCGGGCTGTTCATCACCGACCCGCACACGCTGCGCGTCGCCGACGAGTCGCTGCGGATCATCCTGTGGAGCATCGTCGTGTACGGCAACACCGCCGCGCTCACCGGGATCATGCGCGGCAGCGGCACGGTGCTGTGGCCGACGATCTTCAGCATCGCCTCGGTCTGGGCGGTCGAGGTGCCGGCGTCGTTCGTGCTGATGCACCGGTTCGGGCTCGACGGCGTGTGGGCCGGCGGTCCGATCGGGTTGTGCGCGGCGCTGCTCTTCAATCTCGCGTATTACGAGCTGGTGTGGAAGCGTGCGCCGCGCGAGCGTCTCGTCTGAGAGCGGGGCCGCGCGTCGGCCGTGTCGTACCCTGGTGCCACGGTGTGATCCTAGAAGTCTAGGACTTCCTGCGCCGTATCCACCTGAAGACGGGAGCTTCGATGTGATGCAACGGCACGGCACGATGCCGGTCCTCGCCGCGGCCAGCGTTGCGCTGGTTGCCTTTCTGGCCGCCGGCTCGCCGCGCGCGGCGCTCGCCGCGGCCGCACCCGGGCAGCGCGTCGCGGCGATCCGCGCTGCGAGCGCTCCGCCGCTCGACACCGCGTTCGACCAGCCGGTGTGGAGCGACGCGCTGACCGCGACGGATTTCACCAACACCGTCTCGCACCAGGCCGCACCGCTGCCGACGACCGCGAAGCTGCTCTACGACGACAAGAACCTCTACGTCGCGTTCGTCGCCGAGCAGCGCAGCGTCCCGGTCACGGCGACGCAGTCGGTGAACGACGCCGGGTACGGACTCGACGACTCGGTGACGGTCGGGATCGACACCAGCGGCGCGAACGCGCGGACGTACACGTTCAGCGCGACGCCGCGCGGCGTGAGATACGAGACGTCGAGCGAGTCGGCGCGCTACCAGCCGCCGTGGACGGCGATCGCGAAGCTGACGCCCGACGGCTATCGTGTGATGATGGTGATCCCGCTCGCCGACATGCGGCTGCAGGCGTCGGGCGCGCAGAACTGGCGGATCAACTTCTCGCGGCGCATCGCGGCGACCGGGGATCTCTACACCTGGGCGTACGACGCGGCCTCGAACGCGTACTGCACGAACAACGTCGTCGCGTCGAACATCTACTGCGACGCGACGCGCTGGCCGCTCCTCGTCGGCGTGCGCGTCGGCGGCGCGACCGCGCGCCCCAAACCGTACGCCGACCTCTACGGGCTCGCGTCCGGCGGTTCCGCGCACAACGTGTACGAGACGAACCCCGGCTACTTCACGACCCAGAAGACGCGGTCGCTGGGCGCCGACGTCACGTACCCGATCACCCGCACGCTCTCGTTCGTCGGGACGCTGGGCCCGGATTTCTCGAACGTCGAAGCCGATCAGACGACGATCGCGCCGCAGGAGTTCGTTCGCCACTATACCGAGTACCGGCCGTTCTTCGCGCAGGGGTTCTCGTACATCGACGCGCTGCCGCACGTGAACATCAACGGCTTCGGCAGCTCGCTGTTCTATTCGCCGGCGCTCGGCGTCGTCTCCAGCGGCTACAAGGTCGAAGGGACGGCCGGCCGCAACCAGATCGGCGTCCTCGCCGTCAACGGCGAGGGCTTCGGCGACCAGGTCTTCGGCTACCAGAACGCGCGCCCGGACGGATCGCTCTCGTTCTCCGCGGAGGGCGTCTTCGCGCACCATCCGGGGCTGGTCGACGACGCGTTCGGGATCGGCGGGGCGTACCAGAATCTGCATTCCGGTATCGGGCCGTTGTTCTCCGTCGAACAGGAACAAGGGACGCTCGTCGACTCGGTCTCGCAAGCGCGGAACCTGCTCGGAGGGGTGATCGTCCAGCACGGGCCGCTGCTCGCGGTCGCGCTGTACCGCGACATCGGGCCCGAGTTCAACCCGATCGACGGGTTCACGCCGATCAACGACGTGCGCGGGCCGCAGATGCTCCTCGCGTACAACGGCGTGGGGCCGTCGAAGAGCGCGATCAAGTCGTACTCCGCATCGGCGGTCGCGGACCGCTTCATCGACCGCAGCGGCGCGGCGCACCAAGCCGACGTCTTCGCCACCGGGACCGTGACGCTCAAGAGCCTGCTGAGCTTCTCGGCCGCCGGCGGCGCGGGCGAGCTGCGCGCCTACGACGTCCCGTACCCCGTCTACAGCGGCGGCGCGAACTACCGCTTCAACCAGACCAGCTTCGCGGTCGGCTACAAGGACGGGACGCCCTCGCCGACCGACGCCAGCTACTCGTTCGGCCCGTTCTCGATCGCCTGCGAAGGCGTGATCGTCGTGCCCCTCCCGTGCAACGGCGTCGCGACGCCGTTCGCACCCGGTTTCGTGCAGCAGCTCGACCTCTCGACCTCGCGCACCTTGCGCGGCGGCTACGGCCTCGCGCTCGAGTACGCCGGCACGCTCGAGCACGGGATCGGTGCTCCGAACGACTCCGAATGGCTGCGGCGCGTCTCGCTCAGCCGAGCGTTCGGGCGGGACGCGCAGCTCGCGCTCAGCGTCCGCTCGATCAACGGAACGGGCGGCTTCGCGCCGCCGGGGACCGACATCGCGGTCTCGTTCCACCAGCGCTTTCGCGATCAGAGCCAGCTCTACGTGCAGTACGGAACGCCGGCGGCCTACACCACGCTGCAGCGGATCATCGTGAAGTACGTGCACCACTTCGGCGGCGGCGCGGGTACGTAGCGCGCCGTGCGAAGCGCTGAGCGGGTCGCCGCGTCCCTCAGCTCCGGAAGTCCGGCGAGTCGTGAACCGCGAGCGTCTCGATCAGCCCGTTGCGATCGAGCTCGAGCCGGGCGTAACAGACGCCCCGCGCGAGCGTCACTTTATAGACGTGATCCGAGACGCGCTCGGCCGATTTGAAGTCGCCGTAACGGCTGCGCTGCGCCTTCACCACGCTCGCGACGGCGTAGAAGATGAACGGGATCTGCGTCCAGCTCGGCGCGAAGAGCGAGCTGTCGAGCGGGGTCGTCGTGAACACACGGCGCACGACGCCGAGCTCGGTCGGATTCTCCGCCGTCACGCCCGCGACCGCTCGGTGGGGCGGAACCCCGAGCGCCACCACGAGCGATGCCGCCACGGCGAGCGCTTTCGCCAATCTCGTATGCATGATTCGGTCGTCTCCTAGCCGGTGGTGCTCGGCGCGTCGAGGACGAGGCTCATCAGCCGGTCGGCTTCCTCGAAAACGAGTCCCGCCTCGCGCAGGTTTCCGATCTCGCGCTCGAGCACGTCGCGCGGGATCTCGGGGAACGCCGACGCGAGGCGCTCGCGCGCCGACTGCGTCTTGAGGTGCTTCAGGATCGCCAGCCCGGAATCCGTCAGCGCGTGCTCCGCGCGCTGCGCGCCGCGGGTGTCGACGACGACGGTTCGGCCGCCGCTCGCCGCGAGCTCCAGGCGCGGCCGCTCGTCGAACCCGTGCTGCCAGCGGCCGTTCCACGCGGCGACCTGCGCGCGGAGCTGGCCGAGCCAGCCGACCATCTCGACGAAGTACTCCGCCTCGTAGTTCTTGTCCATGAAGTAGAACGCGAGCCGGCCGAGCGAGTCTTCCGGGAACGGGTAGGTCATCGCATAGAAATCGTACGGCTCGAGCTCGAGCCCGTACGCTGCCGCTTCGTTGAAGTACGGGCTGAAGCGGTCGAACCGAACCGGGAAGACCCCCGACGGCGGCTCGAGGTGGACCAGCAGCGGCAGATCGCGCGCGTACTTCGCGAAGACGTCCTCGTGCTCGCCCGGAAAGCCGACGAGCAGGTTCCATTGCGGCCGCACGGCGTACGCGACGCAATGCTTCAGCAAGGCGATGTTCTGGAACGCCGTCGTCCCTTTCCGCATCAGCTTCAGCGTCGAGGACGCGAGCGCTTCGATGCCGGGCTGGATCGTGTCGACCTTCGCGCCGGCGAGGGTGCGGACGTCGGCCTCCGCGAGGTCGGCCTTCACCTCGTAGAAGATCGACGCGTTCTCGGGCGGGTGCAGCTGCGGCAGCACGTCCTTCAGGTAGTTGCGCGGGAGGATGTTGTCGACGCACTGGTAGCGCGAGACGTGCGGCGCGTACGCGAACAGCGAGGCGAACTGCTCGAGCGCGAGCGCGGGCGCCATCGCGCGGTAGTTCATCGACAGCCCGTTCAGCCCGCAGAACGTGCAGTGCGACTTTTCGCCCCACCAGCACCCGCGCGAGGTCTCGAACGTCAGTGACGGTCCCGACGCCGAGCCGGGGAAGAAGCGTTCGTAGCTCGCGATGAAGTCGTCATAGTCGAGCGGGATGCGAACGTTGATGTCGAGCTCCTCGCCGATGACCGCGACCGGGCTCGCGGTCGCGACGGCGGTGCTCCCGGAGCCGCCCTCGCGCTGCCGGCGGTCGCGTTTCGAGAACGCGCCGGCGATCGCGGGGAACGGCTCGTCGTCGCCGCCCAAGCGGCTGCCGACGAACCGCGGAAAGCTCACCAGCGAGGGTCCGGAGAAAACGACGTCGACCGCCTCGACGTGCTCGACGATCTCGAGCCCCATCGGGTTCTCGCAGTTCGCGCCGCCGATCGCGACGCAGACGCCGGGGTTGACGGTCTTCAGGATGCGCGCGAACGCGAAGCACGCCAGGTTCTGCGAGAACATCGAGGTGAGCCCGACCAGATCGGCCTCGGCGGCGCCGTACTCGGCGATCATGCGGAGGAAGAAGTCCTCGATCCCGCTCCGCTTCTCCAGGATGACGTCCCGGGTGACGCGCGCGCCCGCGGCGGCGCGCGGATAATACCGCCGGAAATACTCCTCGGCGTTGTCGCGCACGTCCGGGAACGCGGCTCGGCGGAAGATCCAGTCGCCGAGCCCCGAGGGATGGTGCTGGAAGCCGAGCGCGACCTCGTCGTAGTTCTCGAGGCCGAAATACCGGGCGAACTCGTGGTTCAGGTTCACGACCCGGACGTCCACCGCGTTCGGGTGCGCCTGTTCGGTGACGTATTTCAGCTGCGTGAGCGCGATCGACGGCAGGTTCACGTCGGCGAAGGGAAGGTTCAGCAGCAGCACCCGGTACATGAGCCTGTCTCCGATCTGGCGGGCCGGCGCGTCAGCCCGCGGCGGCAACGAAAGCGGCGAAGCGCGATATCCCTTCGCGCAGGGTCTCGGTCCCGTGCATGCTGAACGCGAGCCGCACGTCGTTGTCGGAGGCGCCGCCGAGCGCGAAATACCGCATCGGCGTGCAGATGACGCCGAACCGGCTCGCGCAGTCGGCCAGCTCCCGCTCTCCGAACGCGAACGGCAGCCGAACGCTGAGGAAGAACCCGCCCTGCGGCACGTTCCACGTCACGCCGCGCCGCGCGAGCCCGCTCGCGCGCAGCGCGTCGAGGACCGCGTCGCGCTTCGCCGCGTAGCGCAGCCGCAGCGCGCCGAGCGCGTCGAGCAAGGCGCTTCGCCGCTCGCCGATCGCCTCGCGGAGCACCTGCTGCGTGAGCGTGCTCGTGTTCAGCGTCGAGAAGCTCTTCGCGCACAGGCACGCGCCGGTGAACGCGGCGGTCGCCGCCGTGCCGAGCGTCGCGACGTACCCCAGCCGCAAGCCCGGGACGAGGATCTTCGCGAAGGTGCCGAGCTGCACGACGTTCTCGGCGCCGGACGAGAGGAGGCTCGGCCGCCGCTCGCCGTCGTAGCCGAACTCGCGGTACGCGACGTCCTCGAGGATCGTCAGACCGTGCCGCAGACAGCATTCGACGACGTCGTCCCTGCTCTCGGCGCCGAGACAGTCCCCGGTCGGGTTGTCATAGTCGGGGACGAGATAGACCGCTTTGGCGCGGAGCCCGGCGCGGCGCGCCGCCGCGACGCCGCGCTCGATCGCCGCCGCGCCGAGCACGGCGACCGGCCCGAGCGAGATCGTCGTCAAGCCGAGCATCGCCGCGGCGCCGAGGATCCCGACGTACGCCGGGTCGCTGACGAGGACCGCGTCGAACCGCGGTTCGCAGAGCGCGAGCAGCGCCGTCATCATCGCCTCTTGGCAGCCGGTCGTCACGATGACGCCGTCCGGGGCGATCTCGACCGCCGAGCGGTCCGAGACCCAGTCCGCGAGCGCGTCGACGACGACGCCGGCGGTCGGTCCGTAGTTGAGCAGCCGGTCGTCGCGGCGCTCGCCGTACCCGGCCCGCAAGGCGTCGTCGAGCCACGGCATCGCGCTGCGCACCGCGGCGACGTCCGGCCGTCCGGACGCCATCGAGATCGCGTCCGGATACCGCTCCGGAGCCTCGTTGAGAAACCGCATCCCCGCCAGGAGCTCGTCGTCGAACGCCTCGCGCGTCGAGCGGGTCGCCGGCGCGTTCACCCGCCGGCCCTCGCGATCCCGCGCGCTTCCAAGAACCGGTCGAACTCGGTCAGCGCGTCCTCGCCGCTGAACACGGCGTCGAAGCCGGCGGCGAGGAGCTCTTGCTGCGCCTCCGCGGAGAGCCGGCCGTCGATCGTGAGCTTCCCGCCGACGACGATCGGCACGCCGGCGAGGCGCGGATCGCGGCGAAGCTCGAGCGCGAGCGGGACGGCCTCGACGCGGCCGTGCCCGTTCACGGTGCTGAGCACGACGACGTCGGGCCGGGCCTCGCCGGCGGCCTCGAGGAGCTCGCCGGCGGGGACGCAGCACCCGAGGTTCCGCACGCGGTACCCGCGCTCGGCATAGCGCAGCTCGAGATAGACCAGGTTCCAAGTGTGCGTGTCGGACGGAAGCCCGGCGAGCAGCATGCGCGGCGCCGCGCCCGCCGGCGCCGCGTCAGACGAGATGGTGCTCGAGACGTGCGGCTCGGTCATGCTCCCTCCGGTTGTAGTTCAGATCGTCGAGGATCGCGGACGAGGACGCGTCGGCGCGCTGCACGATGTGATCGCGCGGGATCGGGACGTTGCCGGCGCGCGCCCAGCGGAGCGCGCCGGTGGTGCGGTCGAGCGCCGGCCGCGCGGCGTTCGCGTTGTCGCGGTGGAGGCAGTACGGGATGTCGAGCAGGCCGGTGCGGAACGCTTCCTCGATCGCGCCGTCGACCGTCGGGCGGAGCCCGAGCACCGCCTCGATGATCGCACGGCTCTCGCTCTCGATCTCCTCGGACCATGCGAGCGCGGCGGCGCTCGGCGCCTCGCCGCGGAACTCGTCCGCGCACCGCCGCGTCCACCGCAGCGCGCGCAGGTTGTCGTCCAGCGTCGGGATGTGATGCGCCTCGGCGGCGGTCTTGACGATGATCCGCGCCGCGCCGCCGACCGCCGCGCTCCGCGTCCCGCTGCGGATCAGCGCCAGCGCGCCGCGCTCGGTCTCCGGGAAGAGCCCCATGAAGTGGTAGAAGACGACGTGCCACCGCGCGCCGCGGAGATAGCGCTCGGCGAGCCGGCGCAGCGCCAGCACCGTTCCGGCGTCCTGGTCCGGATTCGTCGCCTGCGCGCACGAGAGCGAGATGCTCTCGACCCCGTGGCCGAGGAAGAACGCTCCCTCGAGGATCGAGATCGCGTTGTGCATCGCGGGCGGGCACAGCTGGCCGATCAGGCTTCCCGCGAAGCTCTCGACGTGCGGGGTGACGCCGCGCGCGCGGTGCACCTCGGCCCAGCGCTCGGCGCTGGCGGCCCAGGCGCCGATCGCGGTCGCGAGCGGCGTGCGGCCGTAGACCATCCCGTAGCTCACCGGCCCGCCTTCGATCGCGTCGATCCCCGCGCGCGCCGCGGCCTCGAAGATATCGCCCGGCAGGCCGGCGCCGTGCCGCACCTGGACCGGAAAATCCGGACCCGCCACCCCGTCGATCATGCCGCGGGTGACCTCGGCCGGCTCGTGCACGATCGGGTATCCGTTCAGCGGTTCCCCGGCGGCGAGCGCCGAGGCCACCTTCGCGTAGCGCCGCTCGCGCGTGAACGCATCGACGGTGATCGTGCCGATCGTCGGCCCGGGCAGATCGCGGATCGCGCGCAGCCCGGCGCGCATCGCGCCCGGGTCCGCCATCCCGAACCGCGGCTGGCACGCGACGACGCCGTCCAGCGCGTCGATGAAGTCTTGCAACGCCGTCACCCCGCCGGCTCGGGTCATGCGTGGGCCTGAACGAGCGCGGCGATGTTCCCGGCGGCGTGGCGGTTCAGCATGACGTCGTCGTGGACGCTCGGCAGGTCGTGCCACGCGACGACCTTCGAGAGACACGGCGAGACGCGGCCTTCCGCGACCAGCCGGTTCGCGTCCGCGGCTTGCTTGAGCGTCGCGAAGTGGCTGCCTTGGATGCGCTTCTGGCGCATCCACAGATGCCGCGCGTCGACCGTGAGCGTGAACCCCGACGTGGCCGCGCAGATGACGACCATACCGCCGCGCCGGACGACGTACGTGCTGATCGCGATCGTGTCGTGGCCGGGGTGCTCCACGACGATGTCGGCGTCGCGGCCGTTCCCGAACGCGGCGCGCACGGCGCTCCCGAAACGCCTCGCCTCGCGAGACCATTCGGCGTGCGCCTCGGTCCCGATCTCGGGCAGCTCGCCCCAGCAGTGAAACGCGGTCCGGTCGATGTACGCCGCCGAGCCTTGCGCGAGCGCGAAGCGGCCTTTCTCCTCGCTCGAGACGACGCCGACGACCTTCGCGCCGGTGGCGCGCGCGAGCTGGACGGCCATCGTTCCGAGCCCGCCCGCCGCGCCCCACACGAGCACGTTCTGCCCCGGGCGAAGGACGTGCGGCGGATGTCCGAAGAGCATGCGGTACGCGGTCGCGAGCGTGAGCATGTAGCAGGCGCTCTCGGACCACGTCAAACCCGCGGGGCGCGGCAGCAGCTGGCGGCTTTGCACGATCGTGAACTGTGCGAACGAGCCGTAGGGCGTTTCGTATCCCCAGATGCGCTGGCTCACCGAGAGCATCGGATCGCCGCCGTTGCACTCCTCGTCCTCGCCGTCGTCCTGATTGCAGTGGACGACGACTTCGTCGCCCGCGCTCCAGCCGCGGACGCCGCTCCCGGTCTTCCACACGATCCCGGCCGCGTCGGATCCGGGGATGTGATACGGCGCGTGATGGACGTCGAAGACCGAGACCGGTTTGCCGGTGCACGCCCAGACGCCGTTGTGGTTGATCCCGACCGCCATCACCAGGACGAGGACTTCGTCCGGACCCGGCTCGGGGACCGGGACGATCTCCTCCTGCATCGCGGCGGTCGGCGGTCCGTGCCGCTCGCGCCGGAGCACCCACGCCCGCATCACGGGCGGGACCTCGCCCAGCGGCGGAACGTGCCCGAGCGGCACCGCGCGCGAGTCGCCGATCAGCCGGTCGTCCGCCGACGCCGAGCCGAACACCCCAACACCCATTAGTCGTCCCTACCCCGGAAGGAAAGCGCCGCCGAGTCTACGGCGCACCGGTTTCGCTATCCTTCGGAGACGGGTTCCTGCGCGGCCCTCGCGCGGCAGTCCGAGGGGTGGAGGACCGCCTCACGCCTCGGCGGTCCTGCCCACGACTTGCGACGCCCGGTTGAGCCGGCGGGTGCGTGGGTCATGAAGTC
>DATAQE010000045.1:0-9241 GCA_036264835.1 Candidatus Elarobacter sp. | reverse complement strand
TCGCGTTCGTCGGGCGCGAGGAAGGCAGCCCGGAGCTGTACGTCATGGACGCCGAAGGCGGCGTACCACGACGGCTCACGTATCTCGGCAGCGAGGCGCTGTACTGTTGCGGCTGGTCGCGCGACGCGCGCTTCGTGTACTTCACGGCCGACGCCGGCTCGCCGTTCGTCAAGGAGACGCTGGCGTTCCGGGTGAGCGCGGACGGCGGGGAGCCGGTCGAGCTCGGGATCGGCCACACGATGACGATCGACGTCGCGGAGAACGGCGCGACGCTGCTCGGGCGCAACGCGATCGACCCCGCGCGCTGGAAGCGCTACCGCGGCGGCACGGCGGGTCATCTCTGGGTCGACGCGCGCGGCGACGGCGAGTACGCGCGGATCTGCCGCGAGATCGACGGCAATCTGGTGTGGCCGATGTGGCTGGGCGAGCGCGTGCTGTTCCTCTCGGACCACGAGGGGATCGGAAACCTGTACTCGGTCACGGCGGACGGCGGTGATCTGCGTCGGCACACGGACGAGCGCGAGTACTACGCGCGCTTCCCCGCGACCGACGGCACGCGCGTCGTCTACGCGTGCGGCGGCGAGCTGGCGCTGTTCGATTCGCGCGACGGGAGCGTCCGGCGCGTCCCGGTGCGCATGCCGTCGAACGCATGGGAGACCGCGCGACGGTTCATCGAGGCGTCGGACTCGCTCGAGATGTGGCGGCCCTCGCACGACGGCACCGCGCTCGGGCTGGTGACGCGCGGGCGCGCGTACACGATGCCGCTGTGGGAAGAAGCGGTCACCGAGTACGGCGCTGAAGCGGACGGCGCGCGACGGCGTTTGCTGACCTGGCTGCACGACGACAAACGCGTCGCGTACGTCGACGACACCGGCGGCTTCGAGCGCATCGCGATCGCGCCGGTCGACCAGAGTGAACCGCCCGTGCACGTGACGCATGAGAACGCGGGCGTGCTGCACGAGCTCGCCGCCTCGCCCGCCGGCGACCGGCTGGCGTTCGCGAACAACCGCAACGAGCTGTGGCTCCTCGATTCCGGCGCCCAGCCGCGGCTGATCGACCGCAGCGTCGGCGAGCGGATCGGCGACCTCGCGTTCTCGCCCGACGGCCGCTGGCTCGCGTACGTGTGGTCGCCGAAAGCGCGCACGACGATCATCCGGCTCGCCGAGTGCGAGACCGGCCGGATCGTCGATGCGACGAGCGCGCTGCGCGAAGACCGCTCGCCGGCGTGGGACCCGGAAGGCGACGTCCTCTACTTCATCTCGACGCGCGACTTCCACCCGGTCTACGACGCGCTGCAGTTCGAGCTGAGCTTCCCGGAGGCGTCGCGGCCGTATCTCGTGACGCTGCGCGAGACGGTCGCGAACCCGTTCGTCCCGAAGCCCGCGCCGCTGCACAAGCGCCGCGAGCGCGACGACGACGAGGAGGACGACGACGACAAGAAGGCGCCGAAACCGGTCGTCGTCGAGGCGGACGGCTTGCCGCTGCGGATGCTCGCGTTTCCGGTCGACGAGGGCGACTACGACCGCATCGCCGCGGCGAAGGGGCGCGCGCTGTTCTCGCGGTTCCCGGTGCGCGGGATCCGCCCGCCCGAGCGCGAGCACCACGAGGACTCCGACGGCGAGCTGATCGCGTACGATTTCGAGGAACAGCGCGCCGCCACGCTGGCGTTCGAGGTCGAGGATTTCGTGCTCGGGCCGGACGCGCGCACGCTGGTGTACCTTTCGCACGGCAAGCTGCGCGCGATCGACGCGAGCGGTGATCTCCCGGAAGAGGGCGACGAGGACAAACCGCCGCAGGAGATCGGCCGCCGTACCGGCTGGCTCGACCTCGCCCGCGTGAGCGTGCTCGTGGAGCCGCGCGCGGAGTGGCGGCAGATGCTGCGCGAAGCGTGGCGGTTGCAGCGCGAGAACTTCTGGGATCCGGAGATGTCCGGGATCGACTGGGACGCGGTGCTGCCGCGCTACGAAGCGCTGCTTCCGACGATCCGCACGCGCAACGAGCTCTCGGACCTGATCTGGGAGATGCAGGGCGAGCTCGGCACCTCGCACGCGTACGAGATCGGCGGCGACAAGCCGATACCGCCGCAGTACAAACGCGGCTTCCTCGGCGCGGACGTCGTGTGGGACGACGCGCTGAACGCATACGTCGTGAAGCGCATCCTGCGTGGCGACCCGTGGAACCGCGAAACGGATTCACCTCTCGCCGAGCCCGGCGTCGACGTGAAGGAAGGCGATCTGATCGTCGCGATCGGCGGCCGCGCGGTGACCGCGCAGGACGGCCCGGGCGCGCTGCTGGTGAACCAAGCCGGGCGCGACGTGGCGCTCTCGGTGGTGCGCGGTCAGGGGAGCACGCCGCGCCGGGTGCTCGTGCGCACGCTGAAGGACGAACGGATGCTGCGCTACCGTGCGTGGGTCGACGCGAACCGCGCGCTGGTGCACGAGCGCACCGGCGGGCGCGTCGGCTACGTGCACATCCCCGACATGGGCGCGTGGGGGTTCGCGGAGTTCCACCGGGGTTATCTTAGCGAGTTCGACCGCGACGGGCTGATCGTCGACGTCCGCTACAACCGCGGCGGCCATGTCTCGGCGCTGCTGCTGGAGAAGCTCGCGCGCAAGCGCGTCGGCTACGACGTCTCGCGCTGGACGCCGCCGTTCCCGTATCCCGAAGAGTCCGTCGGCGGCCCGCTCGTCGCAGTGACGAACCAGTTCGCAGGCAGCGACGGCGACATCTTCAGCCACTGCTTCAAATTGTACGGCCTCGGCCCGCTGGTCGGCATGCGCACGTGGGGCGGCGTCGTCGGCATCAACCCGCGCCACCGCCTAGTCGACGGCACCGAGACGACGCAGCCGGAGTTCTCGTTCTGGTTCGTCGACGCCGGCTGGGGCGTGGAAAACTACGGCACCGACCCGACCCACGAAGTCGACGTCGCACCGCAAGAGACGCTCCGCGGCGAAGACCCGCAGCTCGACACGGCGCTGCGCCTCATGGACGAAGCGCTCGCGAGCGCACCACCCCGGCCCGAGTTCCCACCGCGCCCGAACCGCGCGCCGCGACCGTTCCGTTCATAGCGCGGTTCGCTACTCCGGCGAGCTCTCGCGGTACTGCGCGACGATATTGGTCGCGACGAGGGCAACCCAGGTGATGATGGTGAGCACCGACCAGCGGTCGGCTTGAACGCCGGTTCTGAACACCGACGCCTGTGAGGCGGCGAACGCCCAGCACATCGCTCCAACGGTGTTGAAGATGAGTCGCGGCGTCGAGAATCGCAACGACGCCACGATCGCGATCAAGCCGCCGATGGCGGGGAACAAGAGGAGCGTCGGGGAGAAGCTGATCTCGAGCGGGCCGAACGCGCTCCCGATTATGCTCGGGAGCGAGGGGCACTGCAGCGCACCCGCGGTCGCCCACGCACCGACGGCGAAAAAGAAAGCGCCGCCCGGAACGGCGACCAGACGAAACCCGCCGAGACTGAACGACGCCGCCTGTTCTCGCGTCCTCCCGAAGAAGCGCTCGATCCTCGTCGCCTCGGCACGCGGCGGATGGATGTCGATGAGAAGCGCTCGCACCAAACGCGAACCCGGTGTGAGCCAGGCCGCGAGCCCTAGGACGAAGACGGAGAACCCCGCGAGTGCGATAGCGGCGCTCATGAAGACCGCCTCGGCGGTACACGCGCTGTTCACGCGCTACAGCCTCGGGTCGACCGGTTCGCTCTCCAGCGCCAAGACGCCGAACACGCACTCGTGGACCGCGCGGAGCGGCGCGTGGTGCACGAAGCGGTGCAGGGCTTCCATGCCGAGCGAGTACTCTTGCAATGCGAGGCGGCGTTTGGTGTTGAGGCCGCGTTCGCGGAGCCGTTCGAGCTGGTCGGGGAGCGTGTACTCCGGACCGTAGACGATGCGGAGGTAGTCGCGGCCGCGTACTTTGAGCGCCGGTTGCACGAGCATGTTCTTCGCGTTGCGGGTCGTGAAGGTCCACGGTTTTACGACGACGCCCTCGCCGCCGTTCGCTGTCAGCTCTACCCACCAGTGCGCGGCGCTCGCGCAGCGGCGGTCGTCGTAGAGGGAGAGCTCGCGGTAGGCGGTTGCGAGCAGCAGCTTCGGCTCGGCGGCGCAGATCTCGGCGAGCGTGTGGAGGTGCCACATGTGGTCGCGGTCGTCGTGGACGCGGCCTTCGGTCGCGAGCAGGTGGAACGGCGCCAGCACGAGGTCGTCGACGCCGTGCACCGGGCGCACGTAGCGGCGGAACGCGTCGACGTAGCGCAGCGCCGCGTCGCCGCGCGCTTCGACGCGTTCGAGCAATGCCGTCGCTTCGACGCCGCGCGCGATCGCGGTGCGCAGCTCGGCGCCGGCGGCGTCCAGGCCGGCGACAGCGGCTTCGCCGACCGGAGCGTATTGCGCATCGACCAGCCCCTGCGCCTTCGCCGACCACGGCATCAGCTCGGCGTCGATGCACAGCCAGTCGGTCTCGAAGCGCTCCCAGAACTTCGCGCTCTCGCATGCGGCGGCGAGACGGTCCAGCAGCGCTTCGTTGAGCGACGCGTCGGGGAAGAACGGGCGGCCGGTGCGCGTCAACACCACACCCCGTTCGCCGGTCGCGATGCCGAAGCGGCGGCGCGCGGCGTCGGCGTCGCGCGCGAGCACGACGACCGCGCGGCTGCCCATGTGCTTCTCCTCGAGCACGACGCGCTCGACGCCCTGATTCCGGAAGTACGCGAACGCTTCGTCGGGATGCTCCAGCAGATCCGGGCGCCGGCTCGTCTCCGACGGCGACATCGTCGGCGGGAGATAGATCAGCCAGCGCGGGTCGGCGCACCAGCGGCTCATCACCTCCAGCGCCGCGGCGGCGTTCTCCGCGGGGATCGTGACATGCGGGATGTACCGCGTCGCGACGTGCCGCTTCCCGGAGACGTCCTCGATGTCGAGCAGATCGTCCGCGGCTTGCTGAGCGCTCGCGGGCGTAGCCGTCTCATCGGCGGCCGGCGTAAGCGGACGGACGGGCTCGACGTAGACGCGCTCCGCGGGAACGGAGACCAGCTCCAGCTCGGGATAGCGCAGCGCGGTCAGCGCGCCGCCGTAGACGCAGCCGGTGTCGAGGCAGATCGTCTTGTTCACCCACTCCGCACGCGGGACCGGCGTGTGGCCGTACGCGACGATCGCGTCGCCGCGGTACTCCGAGGCCCAGTCGAACCGCACCGGCAATCCGAACTCGTCGGTCTCGCCCGTCGTCTCGCCGTAGAGCGCGAACTCGCGCACCGCGCCTGAGCCGCGGCCCTGCATCTCCTCGCGCAAGCCGGCGTGCGCGACGACCAGCTTCCCGCGGTCGAGCCAGTAGTGGCTCACGAGATCTTCCAGGAAGCTGCGCAGCGACCACACGAACGCCTCGCGCTCGTCGCCCGGGATCGCCTCGAGTTGCGCGAGCGTTTCCGCCAAACCATGCGACACGTTGACGTTACGGCCGTTCAGCTTCCGCAGCAGCTTAATCTCGTGGTTGCCGGGGACGCACAGCGCATTCCCCGCGCGCACCATGTCCATCACGAGGCGCAGCGTCTCGACGATCCCCGGCCCGCGGTCGACGAGATCGCCGAGGAAGATCGCGCGCCGTCCCTCGGGATTGCGGCGCCCGCTGCGCCCGTCGACCGGCATTTCCTCGTACCCGAGGCGGTCGAGCAGCGCGGTGAGCTCCGCGTAGCAGCCGTGCACGTCGCCGATGATGTCGAACGGCCCGCGCTCGCTGCGCTTGTCGTTGTAGAGCGGCTCGCGGACGATCGTGAAGTCCTCGATCTTCTGCAGGCCGTCGAGGACGTGCACCACGCGGTACCCCTCACCGCGCAGGTTGCGCAGCGCGGAGCGCAGCATGCGGACGTGCTCGTGCACGACGCGCGCGCCGAACTGCCGGTTCGCCCGCGCGCGGTTGCGGTCGACCGCTACTTCGGCCGGGACGTCGAGCGCGAGCGCGACCGGGAGCGCGTGGTACTTGCGCGCGAGCGCGATCCCTTTCGCGCGGTCGTCGCGGCGCAGGTTCGTCGCGTCGATCACCGTGAGCCGGCGCGCGGCGAGGCGCTTCTCCGCGATCGCGTACAGGACGTCGAACGCGTCCTTGGTCGCGCTCTGGTCGCTCTCGTCGTCGGCGACGAGCGCGCGGCAGCGGTCCGACGAGATCACCTCCGTCTCGCGGAAGTGCTTCGCCGCGAACGTCGACTTCCCGGACCCGGTCGCGCCGATCAGCACGACCAGCGCGAAGTCGGGGATCGTCAGTTGCACGAGAACACCGCCATCTGCGTCGGCGCGCCGTGCGTCTCGTCCGCATCGCCGACGTCGCCGTACGTCACCGTGTAGCCGTACGCGCCGGCAGTCGCTGCGGCCCAGGTGCGGAACTCCTCGCGCGTCCACTCGAAGCGGTGGTCGCCGTGGCGGAACTTGCCGTCGGCGAGCGCCGGGATCGTCGCATTCCACTCGCGGTTGGGCGTCGTGAGCACGATCGTGCGCGGGCGCGCGGCACCGAACACCGCGCGCGCGAACGCGCCGAGCCGCGCCGGCTCCAGATGCTCGATCACCTCGAGCAGCGCGGCCGCGTCGAAGCCGGCGACGCGCGCGTCGCGGTACAGCACGGAGGACTGGAACACCGTGTAGCGCCGGCGGCGCGAGACCGGCATCAGCGCGCGGTCGAGCCGTTCCTTCGCGCGCTCCAGCTCGCGCGCCGAGACGTCCACGCCCGCGACGCGCTCGAAGTTCCCGTCGCGCGCGAGCGCCAGGATCAGATCGCCGCCGCCGCAGCCGAGGTCGACGACGCTCCGCGCGCCGGCCGCGCGCAGCGCGCCCATCACCGCGGCGATCCGCCGTTCCTGGAGCCGGATCGGCTTCTCGACGACCGCTTCCTCACGGCTCTCCGCCGCGTCGTCCTGCGCTTCCGCCGCGGGCGAGTCGTCGAGCTCGGCGAGCCGCGCGATCGCGGAGCGCGCGAGCTTCGGCGCGCGGTACAGATACCGCCGCGTGATCAGCTCGCGCTCGGGATGGCCGACCAGCCACTCCGCGCCGTGGCGAAACAGCTTCTCGACCTCCGCCTCGCCGACCCAGTAGTGCTTCTCCGCATCGAGCACCGGGATCAGCACGTACAGATGCGAGAGCAGCCGCTGCACGGTCGTCGTCGTGCGCAGCACGATCGTCACGTGCCGCCCCGCGTGCGCGGCATCCGGGACCGCGACGGGTTCGGCGCACACCTCGTAGCCGAGCGGCGCGAAGAGCTTCTCCACCAGCTCGCCGCCGCGCGCGCGAACCGGCGTCACGCGCGCTTCGAGCGCGCGATCCGCGGTGACGAGCTCCGCGCGCTCGGCGCGGCCGCCGAGCCCGGTCCCGAGGACGCGCGCGATCGCGACGCTGAGGAACGACGAGGCCACGTACGGCCGGTCGTTGACGTACGCCTCGACCAGCCCGCGCTCGTCGGTCGCGGTCGGGCGCCCGCGCACCAGGCCGACCGGGTCGACGTCGAGCAGCAGCACCGCCGTGCAGCGCTCTTCGGTCGCCTCCGGATAGAAGACGTGCGCCGAGCCGAACCCTAGCGGAAACGTCTGCAGCCGGTCCGGGTGCTTGCGCAACAGGTGGCCGAGATCGCGCGCGGGCGGGGTCGTCGTGGTCAGGCTCAGCAGCATCGCTGCTACCGTGACTACGACGCGCGGCGGGGAGCGGCCCGGGCCCATCGGGAAAGACGCGCGGCCCATGACCACCAGCCCGACCAAACCCGTCGTCTTCTCCGGGATTCAGCCGACCGGAACGATCCACATCGGCAACTATTTCGGCGCGGTGCGGCGCTGGGCGGCGGAGCAGGACCAGTTCTTCAACATCTTCTGCCTGGTCGATCTGCACGCGATCACCGTCCCGCAAGACCCGGCCGAGCTGCGCGACAAGATCCTCGAGACCGGCGCGATCCTGCTCGCCGCCGGGATCGATCCGGCGCGCTCCGCGCTGTTCGTGCAGTCCGATCTCCCCGAGCACGCGGAGCTCGCGTGGCTGATGAACTGCATCGCGTCGATGGGTCAGCTCAACCGCATGACGCAGTACAAGGAGAAGTCCGGCGACCGCCGCGAGCAGGTCACCGTCGGGCTCTTCACCTACCCGCTGCTGATGGCGTCGGACATCCTGCTCTACCGCACGAACTTCGTCCCGGTCGGCGCCGACCAGAAGCAGCACGTCGAGCTCACGCGCGATCTCGCGCAGCGCTTCAACGCGGCGTACGGCGAGACGTTCGTGCTGCCGGAGCCGCGCATCCCGGCGGTCGGCGCGCGCATCATGGGCCTCGACGACCCGACCAAGAAGATGAGCAAGAGCGCGACCGGCGGCGGCCACGCGGTCGGCGTCCTCGACCCGCCCGACGTCATCAAGAAGACGGTGATGTCGGCGAAGACCGACTCCGGCACCGAGATCCGCATCGATCCCGAACGCCCGGGCGTGAGCAACCTGCTCCACATCTACATGGCCGCGACCGGCTTGTCACAGGAAAGCGCGGAAGCGCACTTCGCCGGCCAAGGCTACGGCACGCTCAAGCGCGAGATCGTCGACGCGCTCGTCGCCGAGCTGGAGCCGCTGCAACGGCGCTACGCCGAGCTCCGCGCGAACCCGGACCACCTGCACGCGCTGCTGCGCGACTCGGCAAACGCGATCCAGCCGATCGCGCGCCGCACGGTCGACGAGGCGAAGCGCGCGATGGGCGTCGGCCACTAGGTCCGCAAGCCCGCAAAAGCAGGCGAGCCGTTCTCCTTGACGCCCAGGGCGGGGCCGTGGTACGGTACGCGAGCCGAAGCAGGGCCGCAAGGCCCTCACCGGATGCCCGCGGGCGATCCGGTTGCATTCTCGAGAGCGGGGACCGCTTCGGCGTCTTCGCTTTTTTACGTTCTTTCCGGAGAGCAGCCATAGCACGACCGCTTCGCATCAACGAGCAGATCAGGATACGCCAAGTCCGCGTCATCGACGACGAGGGCCACCAGCTCGGCATCCTGCCGACGGAGGAGGCTCTCAACATGGCCAGGACTCGGGGGCTCGACCTCATCGAGGTCTCTCCCACGGCGATGCCTCCGGTCTGCCGTATCGGCGATTACGGCCGTCTGAAATACGAGCAGTCGAAGAAAGACAAAGAGGCGCGGAAGAAGCAGCGCAACTGGGAGTTGCGCGAGGTCAAGCTGCGCCCGAAGATCGACGTCCACGACTACGAGGTCAAAGCGAAGATGGCGGAGCGCCTTCTTCTCGACGGC
>DATAQE010000043.1:0-26809 GCA_036264835.1 Candidatus Elarobacter sp. | reverse complement strand
TGACGATCACCGCCAGCCAGTACTCGGGGAAGACGATGTCGCCGACGTGCAGCGACCCCGCGAGGATCGCCGGCGGCTGGATCGAGTGCGGATCGCCGCCCCAGCGCCACAGCACCGCGTCGTCGAGGATCAGCGCGAATCCGAGCGTGAGCAGAAGCGAGGTGAGCGGATCGGCGTGATAGCGGTGCAGGAACGCGCTGTAGACCGCGAGCCCGAGCACCATCGTGACGACGCCCGCCGCGACGCTGGCGAGCCAGAAGTTCATGCCGGCGCCGACGAGCGAGAGCCCGACGTACGCGCCGAGCAAATAGAACGCCGTCTGCGCGAGGTTGATGATCCGCATCAGCCCGAAGATCAGCGTCAGCCCGGAGGCGATCAGGAACAGCAGGCTGCCGTAGGCGAGCCCGCCGAGCGCGTTCTGGATGTAGAACTGCGCGCTCATCGCTACGGATCCGCCGCCAGTCCGGCCATCGTCTTCAGCACCGAGGCGATCGCCGCGGTGTCCTGCTTCCCGCGACCCTGCGCCAGCGCGGCGGTGTAGAAAACGGCGCTCTGCGAGAACAGCGGCGTCGGCGCGCCCACCTCGTGCGCGAAGTCGGCGATGATCTCGATGTCTTTCTGGTAGACGTCGAGTTTCATCGAGGCCGGCTCGTACGATCCGGCGGCCATCATCGGCCCGCGCACCGCGAGCATCCGCGACGCGCCGGCGCCTTCGCCGATGATCTCGATCATCGCGGCCGGATCGATCCCCGCCTTCTGCGCGAGGACGACTGCTTCGGCGGTCGAGAGGTTGTGGATCGTCACCAGCAGGTTCGCGATGAACTTGAGCTTGGACCCGGCGCCGTAGGCGCCGACGTAGCGCACTGCGCGCGCGATCGCGCGCAGCACCGGTTCGGCACGGTCGTACGCCTCGCGATCGCCGCTCGCGTAGATCGCGAGGTCTTTCTCGCGCGCCTGCGACCCCGTTCCGCTGACCGGCGAGTCGAGCACCTCGACTCCGCGCGCGGCGAGCCCGCTGCGCAGCCGCTCCTTCGTCGCGAGCGGCAGCGTGCTGGTTTCCACGAGGACCAGCGCCGCGTTCGCGCCCTCCGCGACCCCGCTGGTGGCGAAGAATGCCGCCTCGGCTGCCGCGACGCTGGGCAGCGCGCTGATCAACACGTCGCACTCGCTCGCGAGCGCGCGCGGGGTCGCGGCGCGTGCGCCGCCGGCTGCCTCGAACGCCTGCAGCGCGACGGGATCGACGTCGTAACCGCGCGTCTCGAAGCCCGCCTGCAAGAGATTTCCTGCGTACGCGGAGCCCATGATGCCGAGGCCGAGCAGACCGACGCGGTGCGCCACGCGCTACGCCACCGACGAGCTTCGCGCCGGCGCGCGGCCCGACGCGATCGCCGCGTTCACACGCGGCATCACCTCGGTCGCCATCAGCTCCATCGAGCGCCGCCCGAGCGCCGGGTCCTGCCAGTCGTGTCCCGCGTAGAGCAGCGTCCCGAAGTCGCCGATCCGCTCGCGGAACGCGAGCAGCTGCTCGACGACCGAGTCGACGGTACCGGCGATCACCAGCGAGTCGAGCACGTAGTCGAGCGTGACCGCCGAGTCCGGCATCTCGCGGTCGGCCTTGAAGAGCTCGGGGCGGCCGTTGCCGATCAGCTTCGTCATGATCGAGCGGAAATAGTAGGCGTACGGGCCGTCGTGTCCCTTGCCGTAGCGCTGCGCCGTCGCCTCGTCGTCGGCGACGAAGATGCTCTTCGCGACGCGCCAGTCGGCCGGATCGGCGCGGCGCTTCCCGTTCGCGCAGCCTTCCACGTACTTCGGCCAGTGCGAGGCGACCCAGTTGGGCTGCAGGAAGTTCGCCGAGATCGGCGTCCAGCCGCGCTCCGCCGCCGCGACGACGCCCTTCGAGAACGGCGCGACCGCGGTGACGACGATCGGCGGGTGCGGCCGCTGGTACGGCTTCACGATCGCGCCCTGACCTGTCTCGAGCCGCATCGTCCGCTGCGTGCTGATCGTCCAGTACTCGCCGTGCAGATCGTACGGCGGCTCGCCGGCCCAGATCGCGAGCACCTGGTCGATCCCCTCGACGAACATCGCGGTGCGGTCCTTGTCGAGGTTCCCGAACGCCTCGGCGTCGGAGAGCAGCCCGCCGGGGCTGATCCCGAACAGGAACCGCCCTTCGAGCAGATGGTCGATCATCGCGACGTGAGCGGCGACCTGGGCGGGATGCGCGTTCGGGATGTTCACCGTCCCGCTGCCGAGCACGATCTTCTCCGTGCGGTCGACCAGCGAGGCGATGAACGAGAGGCACGAGGTGACCGGCTCGGCGAGATCGGTGACGTGCTCGCCGACGAACGCCTCGGCGAAGCCGAGCCGGTCGGCCAGGACGATCGCCTCGCGATCTTCCTTGAGCACGCCGGTGTAGTTCCGCGACGGCGGGTGAAGGGGCATCGTGAAGTAGCCGAGCCGCATCGCCGATCCTCCGGCGCCATCCTTCACGCGGGCGAGGGCTTTTCCTACTGATCGCCATATCAATAAGCCATGGCCGCGGCGAGGCGGCCGCGGCGCACGCGGCTCTCCCCCGACGAGCGCGAGCGGCTGATCGCGCGCGGCGCGGTCGCGTTCTTCTGCGAGGTCGGGTTCGGCGGGCAGACGCGCGAGCTCGCCAAACGGCTCGGGATCACGCAGCCGCTGCTCTACCGGTACTTCCCGAACAAAGAGGCGCTGATCGACCGCGTCTACCAGGAGGTCTACCTCAACCGCTGGGACCCGCGCTGGGAAGAGCTGCTCGACGACCACACGCGCCCGGCGCGCGAGCGCGTCGTCGCGTTCTACCGCGAGTACGCGAAAGCGGTGCTGAGCTACGAGTGGATCCGCGTGTTCATGTTCTCGGGGCTGCGCGGGATGAACCTGAACAGCCGCTATCTGACGCTCGTGCGCGACCGCATCTACACGCGCGTGATCCGCGAGGTGCGGCTCGCGTACGGGATGCCGTCACCGGCCCAGGCGCCGATCACGGAGATGGAGTTCGAGCTCGTGTGGGCGCTGCACGCGAGCATCTTCTACATCGGGATCCGGAAGTGGATCTACGGGCTGGAGATCCCGGAGAACGTCGACGACGTCGTGACGAGCCTGGCGACGTCGTTCTTCGACGGCGTCCCCGCCGTCATCGCGAAGACGCTGCGGCCGGCGAAGACGACGGCGGCTCCGCCCCGGAAGACGGGAAACGGGAGAGGAACGAACGCGCGTTCCCGCCGAGGATAGCGGCGCGCTCTTCGTCGCTCAGCCCGGGGATGCGCGCGACGACGCCGCGCGGGTCGTCGATGCCCATGTCGAACGGGCGATCCGTCCCGACGACGATGCTCCGCACGCCGGCGCGGCGCACCAGATAGTCGAGCAGCGCGTCGTCGTGCGTGACGATGTCGAAGTACAGCTGCGAAAGGTACGCGCTCGGCGGTTTCGGGATCGTCTTCGTCTCCGTGCGGACGCGGTAGCCGTGGTCGAGCCGCCCGGCGATCGCCGCGAGCGTGCCGCCGCCGTGCGCGAGGATCATGTTCAGCTGCGGAAACCGCTCGAAGACGCCGGCGAAGATCAGCCGCGCGGCGATCAGTCCGGTCTCCGACGGGTTGCCGAACAGGTTGCCGAGATAATACGGCACCGCGCGCTCGCCGCCCAGCTCGTGATGCGGGTGCATGAAGACGGGGACGTCGAGCTCGCAGCAGGCCGCCCAGAAGACGTCGAGCGCGGGGGCGTCGAGCGGCGCGCCGCCGACGCTCGAGCCGATCTCGACGCCCCAGCAGCCCAGCTCCTCGACCGCGCGGCGCAACTCGGCGACGGCGGCCGGCGGCGATTGCAGCGGGACGGTCGCGAACGCCGCGAACCGCTCCGGCGCGCGGGCGACGGTCGCCGCGAGCGCGTCGTTCCCGGCGCGGCAGATCGCCGTCGCGGTCTCGGGATCGGCGAGGTACGCGAAGTAGAACGGCGGGAGGCAGACGATCTGCCGGTCGATCCCCTGGCGCTCGGCGAGCTGCGTGCGCTGATCGAGATCGTAGAGCAGCGGGAAGTACGGGAGCCGGGTCGTCTCGGCCGCGTAGCCGCAGACCGCGCGGGCGAGGTCGAGGGTGCCTTCGTCCTTGCGAGCGTCGGCCAGCCCGCGCTCGCGGAGCATCGCGACGAACGTGTCGGGGAGGAAGTGCGCGTGGCAGTCGATGCAGATCGGCATGGTGCTCCCTCGTCGCCGGGCCGGGCTTGACACCGGGCCGCGAGCGGTGCATTTTATCGCTAGATAAATAAACCTGGTCGAGGGGGTCTTTCGACGGCACACGAGCCCGCCACCGCGTCGTTCGACGCTCGAGACCTGCGCAACGCGCTCGGGACCTTCGGGACCGGGGTCGCGATCATCACGACGCGCGACCCGGAGGGCCGCAAGTTCGGCCTGACCGGAAACTCGTTCAGCTCGGTCTCGCTCGACCCGCCGCTCGTGCTCTGGAGCCTGGCCTGCGCGGCGCCGAGCCTCCCCGCGTTCCGCGCCGCGACGCACTTCGGCGTGAACGTGCTGAGCACGGACCAGCACGCGCTCGCCGACCGCTTCGCGCGGCCGCACAAAGACAAGTTCGAGGGCGTCTCGCACACCCTCGGCGAGTACGGCGTCCCGCTGATCGACGGCGCCGCCGCGCACTTCGAGTGCCGCATCGTCGACCGCTACTACGGCGGCGACCACGAGATCTTCCTAGGCCAAGTCGAACGCTACAGCTACGAACGGAAACCGACCCTGCTGTTCTGTCACGGCGCCTACCACCGTAGCGAACCGCTCGACGGCGCGGCTCAATAAGGGCCGGCTCGTCACGAGCCGCATTTCCCGTGCGGCGAGCGGCCGAAGCTATCGAAGGGTGCGCCGAGCTGCAATCGCAGGATCAGCACCTTTGACGATGGGGGCGACGGCACGTCGTTCTGAATTCGGCTATACGCCAGGAGCACGGATGGGAAACCGCCGCCGGCGACGTACTCGAGCGACGCGGTGTTCGTGAACCCGGGTACGGGCGCGCTCTTCGCGAACTGATCCGGATCGCCGCCGCGGTTCGCGGTCGAGAGCAACAGCGTCGCGCAGCCGCTCGGGCTCTTCAGCAGCGTCATCCCAACCGCACCGGTTCGAACGACGTGTCCGACCGTCGTCTGGTAATAGTCGAAGCGGCCGGTCTGCAGCACTCTGTCGCTCTCCGTCTCGAACGGCATTGTCGTCGAACCCTGAACCGATGCCTCCACGAACGTCGACGCCCAGATCCCTCCGAGCGGGAACGGAGTCCAAGCGATGTCGCCGACGACCTGAGGCTGACGGTACGAATAGCACGGCTGGGGTCCGGCCACCAATTTCGTGCTGCACCCTTGCGCATCGAGATAGGTGTACCCGGCGGTCATCGAGAGCCGCTTCTGCAAAGCGTAGTTGAGCTGGAGATTATACTGGTCGTTGGGCAGCAGACCGCCGCCGCCGGCGGCGTCCGTCACGACGATTCCACTCGCTCGCCCCGCTTGCGAGATCGAAATGCGCCCGAACGTGTCGTTCGACTGCACCGAGAAGATCCCGGCGGTTGCCGACTTCACGGGGAACGGCGTCTTGAACTGCATTTGCAGCGCACGGTCGCGCGGGCGCGCGTCGGCGAAGGACCATTCCGAAACGGTAAGGCTCGTCACCTCGGGCTGCGGACGGTCGAGCGTGTAGCTGTAGGTCACCTGTCCGAACGCGCCGTGCTGGGCCACATGGGCATCAAAAGCGCCGTCGATCGGATTGTAATTCGGCCCGACGACGCGGTAGCCGGCGGCAGCGCTCAGCGATCCCCCGACGTAGCCTTGTTGGTTCAGCTCGACGGGCGCGGCTTGCCACCGAAACGATCCGGCTACGTCCAAGACGTTCCCGCCGGCGGTATCTTGCGCTCCGTAGCGCAAGAGCGCGGCGTACCGGCGCTGGGGAACGAGCGATGCGATGTCCGTCCGTTCCGGCACGCCGCTCGCGAGGCGCTGTCCCTGACCGATGCTCATCCACGAGTACGCGAGCTCGAGCTGGGCGTTCGTCGAGTGGAGCAGCGGCGCCGGAATCGTCGAGAACGCGCCGGCCGAAGGCGCAAGGGCGGTGCGGTTCCCATTCGCCTCGATGAAGCCCACATCGTACTCTCGCAGGTACCTGCTGCTCTCCGGGCTGTCGGAGACGCGCTGCACCAGCGGCAGAATCGTCTCGGCGAACGTCAGCACGCTGTCGCGCGCGTACCCGCTCTGCTTCGTGTTTCCGTTGAGCGCCGCCACCCCGACCGTGACCGAGCGACCGCCGCTCGAGAACGGCACGTACACACCCTTGTAGGCAGAATCCAGTGGAAACGAAACGGAGTTCATCGTGAACGGCGGCGCATCCACGCCGAACGCGCTCAAATCGGAACCGAGCACCCCTGCGCTCGTGAACGGCGCTCCGAACGCACTCGCGTCATCGGTCTGAAACGAACCACAACTGTGGCACGCGTACGCTTTGGCCTGCGGCCCTCGTAGCGCTTTGACGGCCGTCGAACGCGTATTGAGCGCGGCGCCGGAATCGTCCGAGAACGATGCGCCTGCGAGAATCTGTCTCGAGACCGGGAGATAGGCGTCGATACCGAGACGATGCGGCGGCAGATCCGGCTCGTGCCCGATATCGCCGATCGCGGCGACGTAGCTCTGCGACGCCGCCGGCGCGACGCACCCGGACGGCGCAGACGTGTCGGCGCATGTCGAGATCGCGATCTGCTCGACCGACGATTGCCCGTGCTTCGTGGCACGAAACCAGTTCGCGAACAGCTCGAACTGATCGAGGTTCATGCCCCATCTCGGATCGCGCAGCGTATCCCAATTGACCGTGATCGTGCCGGTCCACGTCCTGCTGTTCCCCGTCGGCCCGGAGGTGGTCGCGGAGCAGAGCGACGGATCGGCCCTCCCGAGGAACCGTGAGCTCTTCACCATGACGACGCACACACCGGCGGGGTCGACGTGGAGCCGGAACTGCGGAGGAACGTTCTGCGGCGGCGATCCGGGGTCGTTCCAATCGAAGGTGAGTTGAAATCCGTCTCCGATACCGAGCGCTTTTCCGTAGAGGAACGGCTCATCGCTCGGCTTCGAGATGCGAAACGCAACCTTGAAGGAAGCCGGGCTGACGCTCAACGTCGCGTCCGCTCCGGCAAGGATCCCGTTCTTGTCGAACCTCCCGGTTTGGAAGGTGAGCAGACATGTCAGCAGCGGCCCGTCGGCGGCCCGGCTCGCTCCCGCACCAGGAGGCGGTGCGAGCGTTTCATTGCCGAATGCGCCACGCCGTATTACTTGAAACGTTCGCGTGCACTCCGGCGGATCGGCGGCGCCTCCCGAACCTTCTTTGCCGGCACGCGCCGACAGCGGTACTGAACCGAGGATCAACACAGCGCAGACGGTGCCTGCCAGCAACCGCGGCGCGCGCATCATGGACCGGCCGGCTTCCCCGGCGGCGCCCCACAGAGCGGTTCGGGCGGATTCGTCACGATCGGACCGTTACACACATCGGTCGTCTCCCGCCAACATTGGCCGGCCTCGTTCCAGCAGTAAAGAAGCCGATTGAAGCAGACGCACGCACCGTCAGCAACGGGAGCGCCGGTATCCGGGTTTTTTCCTGACATCGCATCGTCCCCCGGGCGAATGGGCCGCAGCTCCTCAGGTCGCTATGTTATACGATACAAGCGATCAGGTCAAGCATAGCGTGGTGGAATGACCGGGAGCACGAGGTAAGGCACGTGCTCGGCATCCGCGTGCAAAGCGTTGTACGCGACGAAGGTCTCCGCGGGACGGTCCCGCGAGTCGTCGTGCAGGAAGGGGCCGCAGCCGGTGAGCTCGTTCTTGAAGTTCGAGAGCCGGCCGCCGCTCGGGCCGGGATAGACGTAGTCCGTGCCGCGGACGGTCAGCGCGAGCCGGTATCCCGCCGGCAGCACGATCGACGTCGGCCAGAGCTCGACCTCGAGCTGCACGATCTCGCCGGGGACGAGCGGCTGCGGGTCGGCGTGCGTGTGGTACGGGCGGTACTCGGTGCTGAGCGCGGGGTCGAGCGCGCGATGCGAAGCGCGGAGCCAGCCCTGCGCGAGCGGCGTGTGCGGGTCGATCGCGCCTTGGAAGACGACCTCTTCGCCGTCGGGCGCGAACGCGCGCAGGATGACGAAGACGTCCGCGTCCGTCGTCTCCGACGAGACGAACAGGCGCGCCGCGAGCGGGCCGGTGATCTCGGTCTCCTCGCGCAACGGCTCGCTGGTGAAGGTGATGGTGTCGCGCGACGCGTCGTACATGATGCGCCCGTCGGTCCGCCGCACCGGCGGCGGCTCGGGACGCAGCGCCCGCGTCTCGAGGTCGAGATACAGTTTCGTCCACCGTGTCCGCGGGATCGGCCACGCGTCCTCGTTGCGCTCCTCGAACCGGTCCAGGTGCCGTACCTGCAGCCGCACGCGCGGCCACTCCAGCAGCGTGTCCTCGCCTTTCAGATAATGCGCGAAGAACTGCTTCTGCAGCCGGACGCCGTAGGCGGTGTAGAACTCGGTCCAGTGCTCGATGCCGTGCGCTTCGAGCCACTTCTCGCTCGACGCCGCGCGCACGAACCCCTCGAAGTTCCCGCGCGGGTGCAGTCCTTGTCCGCCCCAGTTCGCGGCGCTGAAGATCGGCACGGTGACGCGCTCCCACACCGGCGAGCGCGAGCGGTGGTACTCGTCGTCGAGCGGGTGCGCCAGGATGTCGGCGCCGAAGTCCGCGCGGTTTCGTGCCAGCTCTTCTTCGCTGAGCGTCTCGGGTCCGCAGCAGAGCTCGCCGGTGACGCCGCTGCGCGGTCCGCGATCGCCGAGCCCGTGCTGCACGCTCTTCACCTGCATGTCGTACCAGTTCTGGCAGAACGTGCACAGGATGCCGCCGTGGTGCGTCACGTCGCGGTAGAAATCGGCGGCGCCCTCCCACACGCAGATCGCCTTGAGATGCGGCGGCTGCAGACCGGCAACGTACCACTGGTTCATCGCGTAGTACGAGATGCCGTTCATCCCGACGTTGCCGTCGCTCCACGGCTGCGCCGCCGCCCACTCGATGCACTGCGCGATGTCGAGCGTCTCGCGCGGCGACCACGGATCGAGAAACCCCGGCGAACGTCCCGCGCCGCGCGAGTCGACGCGCACGCACGCGTAGCCGTCCGGGACCCACTTCTCGGGGTCGACGACCTCCCAGTTCTGGTAGCGGTTCGTCGAGCCGGCCGTCACGTCGGGATGCCGCTCCGCCATGCGGTTCCACGCGCTCGGATAGCCCTCTTGGAACGCGAGCCCTTTCGCGTACGGCCCGTAGCTCAGGATGACCGGATACCGGCCCTCGTCCGGCGGGCGGAAGACGTCGGCGCGCAGGACGATCCCGTCGTCCATCGGGATCGTGACGTCCCAGTCGATCTGCATGGGAGGTTCCCGCTCGGCGGCTTCCATATGATGCACTACGCGCACGCGGGCGCATCTCTCCTCCGCAGCTTCCGAGGTCACGCACGATGACGACGATCGACGGAATCGCCGTTCACGGACACTTCATCGGCGGCGCCGAACGGCCGAGCGCCGGCGGCCGCACGTTCGACGTGCGCAATCCCGCGAACGGAACGCTGATCGCGCGCGTCGCCGAAGGCGATGCCGCCGACGTCGCGCTCGCGGTTGAGGCCGGTGCGGCGGCGTTCGCGGACGGCCGCTGGTCGGGGCTGCCGGTGCGCGAGCGCGCGCGCCTGATGAACCGCTTCGCGGACGCGGTCGAAGCCGCGTTGCCGGAGCTCGCCACCCTGGAGAGCATGTGCGTCGGCCGCCCGCTGCGCGAGATGCGCGCGCAGCTCGGCCGCATCCCGGAGTTCTACCGCTATTTCGCGGCGGTCGCGCGCACCGCCGAGGACGCGGTGACGCCGTTCGAGGGACCGTACCTGAACTACGTGCGCCGCGTCCCGCTCGGCGTCGTCGGCCAGCTCACGCCGTGGAACCATCCGCTGCTGATCCTGACGAAGAAGCTAGCGCCCGCGCTCGCCGCAGGCAACACGGTCGTCGTGAAACCGTCGGAGTACACGCCGCTGACGACGCTGGTCCTCGCGCACCTCGCGCGGGACGCCGGCATCCCGGACGGCGTCGTCAACGTCGTGACGGGCTTCGGTGCCGAAGCCGGCGCGGCGCTGTGCAGCGACAAGCGCTTGCGCAAGCTCGACCTCACCGGCGGCACCGAGACCGGCCGCGCCGTCGCGAAGCTCGCCGGCGCGAACCTGGTGCGCGTGACGTGCGAGCTCGGCGGCAAGGCGCCGGTGATCGTGCTCCCCGACGCCGATCTCGACCGCGCGGCCGCAGGCGCGGTCTTCGCGGCGTTCATCGCATCGGGACAGACCTGCGTCGCGGGAGCGCGCGTGCTAGTCCACGCATCCCAGCACGACGCGCTCGTCGAACGGATGGTGCGGCGCGCACGAGCGATCCGCATCGGCGACCCGCTCGATCTCGCGACGCAGCTCGGCCCGCTCGTCTCCGCACCGCAGCTGGCCCGCACCGAACGCTACGTCGCGATCGGCCGCACCGAAGGCGCGACGATCGCAACGGGAGGACGCCGCCCCGACAACGTGCACGCCGACGGCTTCTTCTACGAGCCGACGATCTTCACCGATGTCCGCCCCGAGATGCGCATCGCGCAGGACGAGATCTTCGGCCCCGTGACGTGCGTCCTCACGTACCGCGACCTCGACGAAGCCGTCCACATCGCGAACGGCATCGAGTTCGGCCTCGCCGCGTCCATCTGGACGGCCGACGCCGCACGCGGCATGAAACTCGCGGAACGCCTCGACTGCGGAATCATCTGGATCAACGACCACCACCGCATCGACCCGTCACTCCCATGGGGCGGCATGAAATCGAGCGGCATCGGCCGCGAGACCGGCCTCGAAGGCTACCGCGAGTACACGACGACGAAGAGCGTGATCGTCGGCCTCGACGATCCGGTCGACTGGTACGCGAGCGACGGAGTGGTGCGGCTGAGCTAGTCCGGCCGCATCGCCGTCGGGCGAGAGCGAGGCGTCCACGGGTCGACGAGCAGCTTGATCTGCGCGGCGCGGCCTTGGAGCATCGGGACGATGCCGTCCTCCACCACGCGGTCGAGCGGGATCGCAGACGGCGCGACGTGCTGCCACAGCGACGGTTCGAGCGCGAGCAGCCGCGCCGCTTCGGGGACGTCATCGCGTCCGATGAGCGCGTTCGTGCCGATCAGCTCGAGCTCTTTCGTCGTGACGCGGCGCGCGTCGATGGCGATCGGGTGCTTTGCGATCCCGACGGTGACGACGCGGCCCCCGGGCTCGACCGCGGCGACGGCGGCGGCGAATCCGGCGTCGGTCCCCGTCACCTCGAACACGAGCGGCGTGGCGATCCCGCGCTGGGCGAGCGCGCGGCTTAGCGTCGCCGGCTCGCCCTCCGATTCGCCCGGTGAGAGCGGCTCGTCGTGCGCCGTGCGAGCACCCGTGAGAACAGCGTCCGCCGCGCCTAGCTCGCGCGCGACGCCGAGCCGCGATCCCTCGACGTCGACTGCGAGGACCTGTGCGCCCGCGCGCGCGAGCGCGTACGTCAAGAACGCGCCGATCCCGCCGGCGCCGATGACCACGACCTGCCGTCCCGCGAGCTCGTCCGCGCTCGGCGCCCCGCGCCGTAAGGCATGCACCGCGATCGCCATCGGCTGCGTGAGCACCGCGAGATCGCCGCCGAGCCCGAACGGCTCCGCGCGGAACACGACGTGCGCCGGGACGCGAACGTATTCCGCGAGCCCGCCGTCACGGTGAAGCCCAACGGTCGCGTACAGCGCGCAGATGCTGGTGCGGCCCGCGCGGCACTGCGGGCAGACGCCGCACCACAGCGC
Source organism: Candidatus Elarobacter sp. (assembly GCA_036264835.1). Classification (GTDB taxonomy): domain Bacteria; phylum Vulcanimicrobiota; class Vulcanimicrobiia; order Vulcanimicrobiales; family Vulcanimicrobiaceae; genus Vulcanimicrobium. The sequence goes on along the minus strand of DATAQE010000043.1, from coordinate 14,911 downwards.
GGCGCCGGTCACGACGGGCTCGCCCTCGCGGAACCCTTCCACCCCGTCGCCGATCTCCGCGATCGTGCCGGCGAACTCGTGGCCGGGGATCAGCGGGCCTTCGTGCCCGGTCAGGCCGTGGCGCGCGTGCAGCGGGTACATCCGCGGGCTCACGAACTCCGACGCGTCGGTGCCGCAGATGCCGTTCGCGTGAACGCGCACGAGGACTTCGCCGGGCTCGGGGCGCGGGCGCGGGACCGTCTCGATGCGGATGTCGCGCGCGCCGTGACAGACCGCCGCTCGCATCGTCGCCGCCATGACCCGCGGTACGGCGCGCCGGAGGCCGCGGCCTTCGCGCGTGGAAGCGGCGGCGATGCTCAGTCACGGCCGCGCCGCATACCGCCCGTCGTTCGCGCGCCCGCCGCTCGCGCCGTTCCCCGGCGGCGCGCGGCTCGCGCTGCACCTCATCGTCAACGTCGAGGTGTGGGACTACGCGCGGCCGATGCCGCGCACCGCGCTCCCGGCGCCGGCGGGCGGCGCGACGGTCCCCGACGTCCCGAACTTCGCCTGGTACCAGTACGGCCAGCGCGTCGGGATCTGGCGGCTCTTCGAGACGCTCGCGAAGCACGGCGCGCGCGCGACGCTGAGCATCAACTCCTCGATGTGCCGCGAGTACCCGCAGATCGTCGAGCGCGCCGTCGCCGACGGCTGGGAGATGATGGCGCACGGCGTCGTGCAGCGCACGATGACGACCGTCGACGACGAGCGCGCCGTCATCGACGAGTCGCTGGCCGAGATCGAGACGTTCACCGGAAAACGCCCGCGCGGCTGGCTCGGCCCGGCGCTCGTCGAGACTTCGCAAACGCTCGATCTCCTCGCGGAAGCCGGGCTCCAGTACTGCTGCGACTGGGGCCCGGCCGACGATCTGCCGTTCGACCTCGACGTGGCGACGGGCCGCCTGATCGCGATCCCGTACCCCGTCGACACCAACGACATCGTCGTCTTCGCGGTCGACAAGCACTCGACCGAAGAGCTGTTCACGCGCTGCGCTTCGGCGCTCGAGACGCTGCACGCAGAGAGCGCCGAGCAGCCGCGCATCCTGGCGATCGCGCTGCACCCGTACCTGACCGGGACGGCGCACCGCATCGCGGTCCTCGACCGCATCCTCACGCTGGCGCGCGAGCGCTACGCCGCCTGCACGATGACCGCGGCGGAGCTCACCGACTGGTACACCGCGCAGACGCCCCGCTGAGGACCGAGGCCGCCGCGGCGCCCGCGCGGGTAAGGCACTAAGGCCAGCTCGTCTCCCGCGAGGGCGTCACGATCAGCTCGCGGATCTCGCAGCCCTTCGGCTGCGAGAGCGCGAACACGACCGTCTCCGCGACGTTGCGCGGGTCGTTGAGCTGGTTCTTCTCGAACGCGTCGGCGGCGGGCTTGAACTGCGGGTCGCGGCCGTCGAAGAAGTGCGTGTTCATCCCGCCCGGGATCAGCAGCGTCACGCCGACGCGGCCCGCGAGGTCGAGCGCGAGCCCGCGCGTCAGACCGACGACGCCGAACTTCGAGGCGCTGTACGCGGTCGCGGCGCCGAGCACGCGCAGCCCGAGCGTCGAGGCCACGTTCACGATGCGCGGGTTCGCCGCTCGCTCCAGGTACGGCAGCGCGGCGCGCACGAGCGACGCCGTCCCGATCAGGTTGACCTTGATCACGCGCTCCCACGCGTCGGCGTCGACCTTGTCGAAGTCGCCGCACGCGTCCATCCCCGCGTTTGCGACGATCGCGTCCAGCACGCCGCCGTTCCGCTCCGCGACCTCGCGGATCGCGCGCTCGACGGCAGCACGGTCGGAGACGTCGACGAGGTGGTGGTCGTAGCCGCGCTGCGCGCGCGGCTGCGCGATGTCGAACGTGACCGGCGTCCCGCCGTGGCGCACGACCGCGTCGGCGATCGCGGCGCCGAGGCCCGACGCGCCGCCGGTGACGATCACGGTGCCGAGCGTCTGCTTCGACTCGGCGGACTCGGGGACGACCAAAGTTTCCACGCGGAGAGACTCCCGTAGCGAACGGAGCGGATTGTCAGCGGATTACCCGCGCCCTCACTCGCTCAACCGTCGCACGACGGACCGGGTGATCGCCTTCACCCGCGCGTCGCCCCACCCGAGCGCGCGCGCCCAGTCGGCGGTCCCGGCGTTGAACACCGTGCCGGCGCCGCGGCGGAACGTGACCATCGCCGCGTGCCCGCCCTCGGCGATCTCGCCGCTCCCGCCGGAGACGTCCCACTCGTCGACCGATGCCCGTCCCAGCACGACGAGATCGCGCGGTGCGCGCGCGGGGTCGACGCCGTCGAACTCGTAGCCGATCAGCGAGGCGCCCGCGCCGACGAGGTCGTCGTTCCGCACGTGCGCGTCCCGGAAGAGCGGGTGCGCCGCCTGCTCGATGCGGTAGCCGGTCGCGGGGCGCGGGCCGATCCACTTCCCGCCGCCGCGGCGGTACGAGAGCCCGGTCAGCGCGTCCTCGGGCTCGTCGTCGGACCACTTGCCGTCGCGGGTGATGCTCGCCGCCGCCTCGTCGTAGCGGACGCGGAACCAGCACGTGTTCCCGCCGAAGAACGCGACGTTGCCTCCGCCGCCGGCGAACGTCTCGACGCGCGCGCGCTTCTCACGCGTCCAGTACTCGTCGTGGCCGAACGTGCAGAGCAGCGCGTACCGCGCGAGGTCGACCTCGCCGCCGTGCAGATCGAGGTCCGTGCAGAGGTCGACCGCGATCCGCTCGCGCGCGAACCACTGCAGCGCGTAGAGATCCCAGTGCGCGAACGTCTGGCGCGGCGACGTGCGGTCGTAGAAGTCCGCGTTGACCTCGTCCCACGGGTGCCCGCCGGTCCCGCCGCCCGGCCGGAGCAGCGTCACCGTGGGCGAGCCGCTGTAGAGGCAGTCGCCTTCGCCGGCACCCAGCGTCCCGTCCACGTGCGCGACATTGTACGCGTCGTAGGTGAACAGCGGCAGGTTCACGAGTACGCGCGCGGCGGACGGCGCGCGCACGACGAACAGCGCCGTCCCCCAGCGCGCGTCGGGCGTGTCGTCGCGCGGCGCGCCGCGCCCCGGGCTGCCGCCTTCGGTGATGAAGCGCGCCACGTACGCACCGGCCTCGAGGTCGCGCGGCAGCGCGATCGCGATCGACGGCCAGTCCCACGGCGCGCCCGGCTCGCCGGGCGGCGCGTTCTCGCCCTCGAACGGCCCCGCTTCGTGCACGATCCGCACGCCGTCGCTCCACCGCTCGATGCGCACACGGTAGCGCGGCGCGTCGGTCGCGACGTGCAGCACCAGACGGCCGCCCGCGTCGACGGCCGGATCGCGGGGAAACGCGCGCAGCACTAGACCGGCGGGTGCGGGAGCGCGTCGAGCAGCGCTTCGACGCGCCGGTTCACCGGCCGCCGCTCGCGCATCACCCACGACAAGCCGAACATCGCGTCCTTCAGCGCGGCGCGGGCGACCGGGTCGTGCCGCGCCTCGCGCACGAGCGCGAGCGTCGCGCGCCACGCGCCGCGCGCCGAACGCCGCAGCCACGCGGTCCACAGCCGGTTGCGCAGGATGAGCCGGCGCCGCCGCTCGGGCGCGCGGCCGAGCGTCGCGGGATGATGATGCACGACGAGATCGTCCACGTAGAGCATCTCCCACCCGCGGTCCAGCAAATCCAGCGCGGGAAGCGGCTCTTCGGCGCCGATGTGATAGCGCTCATGATATCCGCCGACCGAGAGGAACGCGTCGCGCCGCACGACCGACGCGCCGGCCATGAACGAGGCGATCGGGGAGCCCGGACACGACGAGCGCTTCGGCAGCGGGCTCTCGGCCATCCAGGCGCACGTCTCGTCGACGTGCTCGTCGTCGCGCACGAGGACGCGCGCGTTCAGCAGCGCGACGCCGGGATGCGCGTCGAGCAGCGCGACCGCCCGCGCGATCGTCCCGGGATCCCACCAGCAGTCGTCGTCGCAGAACGCGACGTAACGCGTCCGCGCGGCGCGCACGCCTTCGTTGCGCGCGGCGGCGCCCCGGTTCTCCGGCAAACGGAGGAGCTGGACGCGCGGCCACTTCCGCCGGACCATCTCGGCGGTGCCGTCGGCCGAGCCGTTGTCGACGACGACCACCGGCGGTGAGGTCGGCAGCGCGGTCAGTCGGGCGAGCGTGCGGTCGAGGATCTCTCGGCGGTCGTAGCTGGCGATGACGATGGTGCAGTCGATCATGATCGGGACAGTACGTCGAGACGGTAGGTCTCCGCGCGCGCGGCGCGGCGCGGCACGAAACGGGGATCGTTCAAAAAAGACTCGTGGACGTCGTCGGCGGTTTGCGCGTGACCGTCGACGAGCGGCGTCCAGTGGACGAGCACCAGATCACCGCCCGGCAGCAGCGCGGTTGCGATCTCGTCGCGGATCCGCACGAGATCGTGCGGCCCGAAATAGAATCCCACCTCGCAGAACGTGACGAGCTCGAACGGGCCGGGCGGAAACTCGCTCGCGACGTCGCACACCGCGAACCACACCTGCGGGTACGGCGCGCAGCGCTGCACGGCGCGAGCGACCGCGTCCTCGGAGACGTCGATGCCGAGCAGCGCCTCGCAGCGCGGCGCGAGCAGCGCGGTGAAGACGCCGATCGAGCAGGCGATCTCCAGCGCGCTGCGATACCGCGGCCGGGGCAGCGCGTCGAGCGTGACGCGGTACTTGCCCGCTTCGTACGCTGAGGCAGCGAAACCCCACGGGTCGTCCTTGTCACGGTAGAGGTCGCGGAAATAGTCGGCCGGGACGGTCGTGCCCGACCGCCCTTTCGACAGGGGCATGCTTTATCTCAGGGTGGTGTTCTGATCGTAGACGAACTTGAACGTGCCCTGGTCGTCGCGCTCGAAAACCAGCGAGAGCAGAAATCGTGCCGGCTCGGCGTCCGGCGTGTGGCGGTACGTGACGTCGATGACGGAAAGCCCGGCGCTCGCCGTCTCGCGCGTGAGGAGAACATCGTAGTCGAACGTCCACGGGTCGGGCGAACCGAACCACTCCGCATGCGAGCGCAGCACTGCGTCGGTGCCGCGCGTGATCGCGCCGCCGCCGTCGATCACGACCACGTCATCGCCGAGCGTCGCGGCGAAGCGGTCGGCGTCACGTGCCTGCAGCGCGGCGAGATGCTCGTCGAGCGCCGCGCGAAATGCCGACGCCGTCGTGGGCTCAGTCGCGTTGTCCATGGTGAGAGCTTTCCCGCGGCCGCGCGTCCCTACGCGATGACGGCGGTCGCCTCGATCTCGACCTTCGCGTCGTCTTCGAGCAGCGCGCTCACCTCGACGACCGACATCGCCGGATAGTGGTGTCCCATCACGGCGCGATACGCTTCGCCGATCGCGCGCTGCGCGCCGAGGTACTCCTGCTTCGAGGTCACGTACCACGTCATGCGCGCGACGTCTTCCGGGCGCGCGCCCGCTTCCGCGAGCACGGCGACGACGTTGCGCAGCGCTTGGCGCACTTGGCCGGCGATCTCGTCCGCTTGGAAGCGGCCGTGCTCGTCCCAGCCGATCTGGCCGCTGACGAAGACCGTCGTGCCGGTCGCGGCGACGCCGCAGGCATAGCCTTTCGGGCGCGGCCAGTTCGGCGGCTGGAGGATCGTCACGCGGTCGTCCCGGCGGTGCGCAGCTTGTAGCGCTGCAGCTTCCCGGTCTGCGTGCGCGGGAGCTCGCGGACGAACTCGACCGCGCGGGGATACTTGTACGGCGCGATCCGCGCCTTGACGAACTCCTGCAGCTCGGTGACGAGTGCGGCGTCGACTCCGCCGTCGCGCGCGCCGTCCTGCGCGTCGCGCAGCACGACGTACGCTTTCACGATGGTGCCGCGCGCTTCGTCGGGCGCACCGACGACCGCGCACTCGAGCACGCGCGGATGTTCGAGCAACGCGCCTTCCACCTCGGGGCCGGCGATGTTGTAGCCGGACGAGATGATCATGTCGTCGGTGCGCGCCTGGTACCAGTAGTATCCGTCCTCGTCGAGCAGGTACGCGTCGCCGGTCAGATTCCAGCCGTGCTGCACGTAGTCGCGCTGGCGCGGGTCGGCGAGATAGCGGCAGCCGGTCGGGCCTTTCACCGCGAGCCGCCCGACATTGCCGGGCGGGAGCGGTTCGCCGTCGTCGTCGAGGATGCACGCGACGTAGCCGGGGACCGGCTTCCCCGTCGCGCCGGGCCGGATCTCATCGCCCGACGCCGCGATGAAGATGTGCAGCATCTCGGTCGAGCCGATCCCGTCGATGATCCGCACGCCCGTGGCGTCCTCCCACAGCTTCCGTGTCCCGACCGGCAGGGTTTCGCCGGCGGAGACGCACGCGCGCAGCGTGCGCAGGTCGTAGCCCTTCGCGAGCGGCGCCATCGCGCGGTACGAGGTCGGCGCCGTGAAGCACACGGTCGCGCCGAACCGCTGGATCGCATCGAGCAGCGCCTCCGGCGAAGGCTTCTCGATCAGCGCGGTCGACGCGCCGGCGCGCAGCGGGAAGAGCAGCGCGCCGCCGAGCCCGTACGTGAACGCCAACGGCGGCGTGCCGACGAAGACGTCCTCCGGCGTCGGCGCGAACGACGAAGGGGGGAACGTGTCGCAGACCGCGAGGACGTCGCGGTGGAAGTGCATCGTCCCCTTCGGCCGCCCGGTCGTCCCCGACGTGAACGCGATCATGCAGACGTCGTCCGACGCGGTATCGGCGTTCTCGAACGTCTCCGGTTTGCGCGCCGCCGTCGCCGCGAGCCCGCTCTCGCGCTCGTCGTGCGAGAAGATCACCGTGCCGAGCGTCGGGCACGCCGGGAGCGCGAGCTCAAGCTCCTCGCTCAATCGCAGGTCGCAGATCGCGTGCGTGATCCTCGCCGCCCGGATCACGTCGGTCAGTTCCTTCGCGCGCAGCAGCGGCATCGTCGTGACGACGACGCAGCCCGCTTTCACCACCGCGAGCCAGCACGCGGCCATGACGTCGTTGTTGAACCCGCGCAGCAGCACGCGGTTCCCGGGCACGAGACCGAGATTGTCGCGCAGGACGTTCGCGATGCGGTTCGCCTCCGCGAGCAGCTCGTCGTACGTCATCCGGCGCTGCGGAGTCACGATCGCGGGACGCGCGCCGAGCCCTCGCGCGACAGCGCCGTCGAGCAGCTCGGCCGCGCAGTTCAGCCGCTCAGGATACTGCAATTCGGGCAGCGTGAAGAGGAACTCCGGCCACTCCTCGCGTGGCGGGAGATGGTCGCGGGCGAACGTGTCGGCGTGCGCGGTGGTGGTCATGCCTCCTCCTCGGCGTAGCGCGCGAGCGTCTGCCGCGCGATGATGAGCTGTTGCACTTCGCTCGCCCCTTCGTAGATGCGGAGCGCGCGGATCTCCCGGTAGAGCCGCTCGGTGATGCTCCCGCGCGTCACGCCGAGCGCGCCGTGGAGCTGCACCGCGCGGTCGATCACGCGCTGCGCGCCTTCGGTGGCCGCGAGCTTTGCCATGGCCGCCTCGCGCGTCGCCGGCTCGCGCAGCACGTCGCGCACCCACGCCGCGCGGTACGTCAGCAGCGCGCTCGCGTCGATCTCGCTCGCCATCTCGGCGATCGCGGCCTGCGTGAGCTGGAACTCCGCGAGCCGCTGCCCGAACATCGTCCGCGTCGTCGCGCGTTCGAGCGCTTCGTCGAGCGCGCGGCGCGCGAGCCCGAGCGCCGCCGCCGCGACGCTGGCGCGGAAGATGTCGAGCGAGCGCATCGCGAGCTTGAACCCCTCGCCGCCGGCGCCGAGCCGGTGCGAGGCGGGCACGCGGCAGTCGCGGAAGCGCAGCGTCGCGAGCGGGTGCGGCGCGATCAGCTCGATCCGCTCGGCGATCTCCAGCCCGGGCGTGTGCGCGTCGACGACGAACGCCGAGAGCCCGCGGCTCCCCGGCGCCTCACCGGTCCGCGCGAAGACGACGTAGAGATCGGCGATGCCGCCGTTCGAGATCCACGTCTTCTCGCCGTCGAGGACGTACGACTCGCCGTCACGCCGCGCCGTCGTCGCGATCGCCGCGACGTCCGACCCGGCGCCGGTCTCGGAGAGCGCGAACGCGGCGATCGCATCGCCGGCGCAGACGCGCGGCAGATACGCCGCCTGTACCTCCGGTTCACCCGCGAGGACGATCGGCGCGCTCCCGAGCCCCTGCATCGCGAACGCGAAGTCCGCGAGCGCGTCGTGCCGCGCGAGCGTCTCGCGCACGAGGCACACCGCGCGCGAGTCGACCTCCTCGAACGCGCCGCCGAACCGGGCCGGAACCGCATAGCGCAGCCAGCCGTCGCGGCCGAGCGCGCCGACGAGCTCGCGGCACGCCGTGTCGACGTGCACGTGCTCGCGGTCGTCGAAGCGTTCCGCGGCCCAGCGATCGAGCGACGAGGCGAGCGCGCGGTGCTCGTCCTCGAAGAACGGCCAGGAGAGATACGAGGCGTCGCTCATCAGTCGCCCTCGAACACCGGCGGGCGCTTCGCGGCGAACGCCTCGTAGGCGCGCCGGAAATCGCCGGTCGCCATGCAGATCGCCTGCGCCTCGGCCTCCGCCTCGATCGCCTCGTCGATCGCCATCGACCACTCCTGGTGCAGCATCTTCTTCGTCATCGCGTGCGCGAACGTCGGCCCGCGCCGCAGCGCCCGCGCGTACGACTGCGCCTGCTCGAGATCGCCCGGCGCGACGAACAGCCCGTTGAAGAAGCCCCACGCGAGCGCTTCCTCGGCGCTCATCGCGCGGCCGCTGTAGAGCAGGTCCGACGCGCGCCCGTGCCCGATCACGCGCGGCAGCAGCGCGCACGCGCCCATGTCGGCGCCGGCGAGCCCGACGCGCGCGAACAGGAACGCGACGCGTGCGCTCGGCGTGCCATACCGCACGTCTGAGGCGAGCGCGAGCATCGCGCCCGCGCCGGCGCATACGCCGTCGACCGCTGCGACGATCGGCTGCGGGCACGCGCGCATCGCCTTCACGACGTCACCGGTCATCCGCGTGAACGCGAGCAGCTCCGGCATCGCCATCCGCGTGAGCGGCGCGATGATCTCGTGCACGTCGCCGCCCGAGCAGAAGTTCCCGCCCGCGCCGGTGATCACGACCGCATGCACGTCCGAGGCGTACACGAGGCCGCGGAAGAGATCGCGCAATTCGGCGTACGACTCGAAGGTGAGCGGGTTCTTCCGTTCCGGCCGGTTCAGCGTCAGCGTGGCGACGCCGTCGTCGACCTGCCATAGGAAATGCCGCGCCTCGTACGTCGCGAAGGTCCGGTCTCGGTTCATCGGGCGCCGTCGCTTTCGAGGGCGTTGAGGTGGCGCTTCAGCTTCGCGAGGATCGCGTAGAGCTGGTTGCGGTCGGACTCGCCCAGACCCGCGAACATCTCGACGATCCAGCCTTCGTGCTCGCGCGCCATCTCGGCGAACGCGCGCCGCCCGGCAGCGCTGAGCTTGACGATCGCGACGCGGCGGTCGTCCGGTGCGACGGTCCGCGTGATCAGCCCTTCGGCGAGCAGCTGGTCGGCGATGTGCGTGACGTTCCCGCCGGTGACCATCATCCGCTTTGAGACCTCGTTCATCCGCAGCCCGGCGGGGTTGCGCTCGAGCTGCGAGAGGAAGTCGAAGCGCGGGAGCGTCGTCGCGAACTCCTCGCGCAGCCGGCCCGCGACGCGGCCTTCGACGAGGTTCGTGCACGCGAGCAGCCGCAGCCAGACGCGGACCGAGAGGTGGTCGTCGTGCGTCGCGCGCGACTCGGTGTCGACGGTCTCGTACATCAGTGCTGCACCTCGCCGCCGTCGATCACGATCGCCTGACCGTTCACCGCCGCCGAATCCGCCCGGCACAGCCACACGACCGCGCTCGCGACCTCGTCGGCGCGCACGAACCGCCCGAGCGGGTTGCGCGCGAGCAGCGCCGCCGCGGCCTCTTCACGCGTCCTCCCCGTCGCGGCCTCGATCCCGCTCAGCGTGCGGTCGAGCATCTCCGACTCGGTGAACCCCGGGCAGACGGCATTCACCGTGATCCCTTTCGGGCCGAGCTCCGCCGCGAGCGCGCGCGTCAGGCCGATCACGCCGTGCTTCGCCGCGGTGTACGGGGCGATGTATTTGCCGCCGGCGAGTCCCGCGGTGCTCGCGACGTTGACGATCCTCCCGTAGCCCGCCGCCAGCATCGCGGGCACGACCTCGCGGGTGCAGTGGAACGTGCCGTTGAGGTTCACGCCGATCACCGCATTCCATGCCGCCTCGTCCACCTTCGTGAACGGGACGCCGACGCCGACGCCCGCGTTGTTCACGAGAATGGCCGGGTCGCCGTGGCGCGCCCGCGCGTCCGCGAACGCCTCCGCGACGGCCGCGCCGTCGACGACGCTCGCGACGACGACGTGTGCCTCGGCACTCTCCGGCAGCGTGTGCGCGTGCTGCGCGAGCCGGAGCCGGTTCTGCCCGAGCAGCGTGATGCGCGCGCCTTCCGCCGCCAGCGCGGTCGCGATCGCGGCGCCGATCCCGCGCCCGCCGCCGGTGATCAGCGCGTGCTTTCCCGCCAGAACACCGCCGCCCCTCATCGCGTCACCTCGCTCGCAGCTTCGGCCGCGATCTGCGCGGCCCGCCGCAGGTTGCGCAGATACTGCTCGCGCCCGGGAAGATATTGCTCCGGCCAGTGCTGGTCGTCGTAGCCGAGCTGCGCCGCGGCGTGCAGCGTGAAGTACGGGTCGGCGAGATGCGGCCGCGCGAGCGCGACCAGATCGGCGCGCCCGGCGGCGACGATGCTGTTCACCTGATCGGCGTCGGTGATGTTCCCGACCGCCATCGTCGCGATCCGCAGCTCGTTGCGGATCTTGTCCGAGAACGGCGTCTGGAACATGCGCCCGTAGACCGGCCGCGCCAGTCGCGACGTCTGCCCGGCGGAGACGTCGATCAGATCGGCGCCGGCCGCGTCGAACGCGCGCGCGATCTCGACCGCGTCGGCCGGCGTGATCCCGCCCTCGACCCAGTCGGTCGCCGAGATGCGCACGGAGATCGGCTTGTACGCCGGCCACACCGCGCGGATCGCGGCGAAGACTTCGAGCGGGAACCGCAGCCGGTTCTCCAGCGAGCCGCCGTACGCGTCGGTGCGCCGGTTCGTCAGCGGCGTGATGAAGCTCGAGAGCAGATACCCGTGCGCGCAGTGCAGCTCCAACATGTCGAAGCCGCAGCGCGAGCCCATCTCCGCCGCGCGCACGAACTGCTCGCGCACGCGCTCCATCTCTTCGCGCGTCATCGCGCGCGGGAGCTGATGCCGCTCGCCGAACGGGATCGGCGAGGGCCCGATCACCGGCCAGTTCCCCTCGCGGAGCGGCTCGTCGGCCTCCTCCCAGCCGCGCTGCGTCGAGCCTTTCGGCCCCGCATGGCCGAGCTGCAATCCGATCTTCGCGCGCGTGTAGGTGTGCACGAACTCGACGATCCGCGTCCACGCCGCGACGTGCTCCTCGCGGTACATCCCGGCGCAGCCGGGCGAGATGCGACCCTCCGGCGCGACGCACGTCATCTCGGTGAAGACGAGCCCCGCGCCGCCCTGCGCCCGCGCCCCGAGATGCACGAGATAGAAGTCGTTCGGCAGCCCGTCGGTGCAGCTGTACATCGCCATCGGCGAGACGACGACGCGGTTCGGCAGCTCCAGCTCGCGCAGCCGGAACGGCGTGAACATCGGCGGGACCGGCTTCGCCGCGCCGGCGCGCGCCGAGAGCCAGTGCTCGATCCCCTCGATGTACGCGCCGTCGCGCAGGCGCAGGTTGTCGTGGGTGAGCCGCTGGCTGCGCGTGAGCAGACTGTACGCGAACTGCTCCGGATCGAGGTTCGCGTAGCGCGCGACGTTCTCGAACCATTCGGTGCTGTTGCGCGCGGCGTTCTGGAGCCGCAGCACCTCGATCCGCCGCTCGGCCTCGTACTCCTCGAACGCGCGCTCGCGCTCGGGATTCCGTCTCAGCGCCGCCGCGAGCCCGATCGCGTCCTCGAGCGCGAGCTTGGTGCCGGAGCCGATCGAGAAGTGGGCGGTGTGCGCGGCGTCTCCGATCAGCACCTTGTTGCCGCCGAACCAGCGCGCGTTGTTCACCTGCACGAAGCTGATCCACGGGTTCGCCAGGTGCCGCGCGTTGGTCATAAGATGATGCCCGCCGAGATACGGCGCGAAGAGCCTCTCGCAGAACGCGATCGACTCCTCGGCGCTCATCCGGTCGAGCCCGGCCGCGCGCCACGTCTCCTCGCGGCACTCGACGATCACCGTCCCGAGCTCGGCGTCGAATTGATACGCGTGGATTTGGAACCAGCCGTGCGGCGTCTCCTCGAACGCGAACGTGAACGCGTCGAAGCGCTGGTGCGTCCCGAGCCAAATGTACCGGTTGCGGCGGTTCTCGAGCGTCGTGCCGAAGACGTCCGCGTACTTGCGCCGCGTCGGGCTGTTCGCGCCGTCGGCGATCAGCAGCACGTCGGCGCGGGCATGGTCGGCGTCGTTCGCCTCGACCTCGAAGCGCAGCTCGACGCCGAGCTCGAGCGCACGCGTCTGCAGGATGTTCAGCAGCCGCTTGCGCGCGATCCCCGCGAATCCCTGACCGCCGGCGCGGATCGTGCGCCCGCGGTAGTGGACGTCGATGTCGTCCCAGTGGACGAAGCTGCGCGCGATCCGCTCGTACGTCGGCGGATCGGCAGCGGCGATGTTCCCGAGCGTCTGGTCGGAGAAGACGACGCCCCAGCCGAACGTGTCGTCGGGCCGGTTGCGCTCGAGCACGAGGATCCGCGCGTCAGGTCGCGCGGCTTTCATGACGATCGAGAAGAACAGACCCGCCGGTCCGCCGCCGATGCAGACGATGTTCACATGATAGTTTAAGCTTGAACGATCTCGGCTGTCAACCGCCGGCGGCGGTGCGCTACGCGGCGGCGAGCGGGACGAAGGCGTCGCCGAGCGCGTCGATCACGTCGGCGGGGAGGATCGAGACGACGAGGTGGCGCGGGAGGAACCAGGTCAGGCCCGCGATCGCGCTCTCGAACTGCTCCTCGTCCGCGAAGTCGGCGCGGCCGATGCGGAAGACGAGCTGCTCGCGCGGCTCCTGGTCGGGTGAGACCAGCGTCAGCACGCCGGGCTCCGCGATCCCGAGGTTGCACGTGAAGTACTGGTGCAGCAGCGGGCGCACGTAGCGCGGAAGCATCGACTCGTCCGGCGCGAGGATCTCCATCCGCTGCGTCTCCTTGAGGACCGCGCGGAACGTCGGTGCCTCCGCCGGCACGACGCCGATCCGCGGGAACTCGTAGCCGCCGAACGCGCGCCGCGTCACCAGGTCGCCGCAGGTGAAGACCCACGCCGCCGCCTCGCCCTCGGGCTCGATCGCGATCCCGAACCCGCGCGCGGTCGCGAGATCGACCAGATCGCCGACCGCGACGTCGCCGTCCTCGCCCTCTTCGGGCAGGTCGAGCGCGAAGTACGGGAAGCCGTCCGGTCCGAGGAAGATGCGCGGATCGCGCTCCTTCAGCTTCGCGCTCTCGACGAGGTCGTAGAAGCGGTGGCGCCACTTCGCGCCGCGCTCGTCCTCCGGGATCGCGAGGTGCTCGCGCAGCGCGTCGGCGTCGCTCATCCTTCGTTGTTGCGCCGTTTCGCGATCCGGTCGAGCGCGGTCAGCGCGCTCGGCGCGACCGCCGAGTGGCTCTCCTCGCCCTTGCGGCGCGTCACCTGATCCTCGGCCGGCGGCGGGAGCATCCGCGCGGCGAGCGCGAGCAGCGCGTTCGTCGTGCGCGGCGCGAGCGCGTTGACGATCGGCGCGAGCCGCGCGATCGGCGTGATGGTGACGAAGCTCTTCTTGCGCGCCATCGCGTGCACGACCGTCACGACCGCGTGGCGGGTCGAGCTCGAGATCAGCGGGTTGCTGTCGGAGATCGCGAACCACGCGTACTCCGCGCGCGTGCGCCCCTTGAAGTAGGCGTTGTCCGGCGAGCCGGTGCGCATCAGCCCCGGGCACACCAGCGTGACGCTGACGCCGTCGTGCGCGACCTCCGCCGCGAACGCCTGCGTGAGCCCGGTGAGCCCGAACTTCCCGGCGGAGTACGGCGCGAGATGCGGGACGCCGATCAGCCCGCCGACCGACGAGACGTTCACGATCTGGCCGCGCCCGCGCGCGCGCATCGAGGGCAGCACCGAGCGCATCGCGTGCAGCGGCCCGAACAGATGCGTCTCGACCGACTCGCGGAAGTCCGCCAGCGACTGGTCCCACACCGAGCCGACCTCGATCACGCCGGCCATGTTCACCAGCACGTCGACCGGGCCGCTGTTCGTCTCGACGTGCGCGATCAGCGCGTCGACGTCGCGCGGGTCGCGGATGTCGCAGCGGACGCCGTCGACCGAAAGCCCTTCGCCGGCGAGCTTGCGCCGCGCGCGCTCGACCGTCTCCGCGTCGCGCCCCGCGATCGTGACCAGCGCGCCGCCGCGCGCGAGATCCTCCGCGAGCGCGTAGCCGAGGCCGCGCGATCCGCCGGCGATCAGGACGACGCGGTCGCGGAAGTGCTCCCGGTCGCGGACGTGCGAGGTGCGTGAGGCGAGCGCGGCGCCGGCGGCGACCGCGGCCGCGCCGAGTGCGAAAGCGGTGATCCGGCGAGCGCGTTCCATGGCGGCTATCTACCCACCGGGTTCGCGTCCGGCCGCCTTCGCCTGATAGCACGCCGCGTCGGCCTCGGCGAGCGCGTGCGAGACCCCGGGCGTCTCGGCCTCGATCGCCGCGAGCCCGACCGAGACGCCGACCGAGAGCGACTCGCCGTGGTGCTCGATGCGGTACTCGCCGACGGCGGCGCGCAGCTTCGCCGCGACGCGGTGCGCGTCGTCGATGCGGCAGTTCGCCAGCAGCACCGCGAACTCGTCGCCGCCGATGCGTGCGAGGGTCTCGCCCTCGCGCAGGTTGGTCTGCAGCACCGGCGCGATGCGGCGCAGCAGCTCGTCGC
>DATAQE010000158.1:0-4237 GCA_036264835.1 Candidatus Elarobacter sp. | reverse complement strand
CGTTCACGGCGGCGACGCGGCTCGACGCGTTCGAGGAAGCGCCGTTCGTCGTGAGCGGATTCGACGCGCTCCCCGCGCAGCTCGACGAGCCCGCGCGGGCCCACGGCGTCCTGCGCGCGCTCGCACTCTTGTCCCGCGTGCTGCCGCGCGCCGGCGCGGGGATCGCCGTCTAGCGCCGAGCGCGCTCCTTCTTCAGCCCGAGCCGCGCGTCGCTTCGCGCGCTTTGACCAGCGCCGTGAGCGTCTCGTTGTACGGCGTCGGGACCGCGGCGCGGCGGCCGGCGGCGACGACCGCGCCGTTGATGAAGTCGATCTCGGTCGGCGTCCCGGCGCGCAGATCATAGAGCATCGAGTTGTCGAGCTCCGCGGTCTGCTCGACGATCGAGCGCACGTACGTCCACGGGTCGGTGAACGGGAGCGGGATGCGCATCGCGTTCGCGACCGTCGCCGCTTCCTGCGCGAGCGAGCGCGCGACCTCGCCGGCGTGCGGGTCGCTCAGCACGACGCCGTTCGGGCGCTCCAGCAGCGCCGCGACCGGGTTGATCGCCGCGTTCGCGATCAGCTTCCCCCACAGGTGCGGGCGGATGTCGTAGGCCGCGCTGGCGCGGAACCCCGCCTCGACCAGCAGCCGGACGACGCGGTTGATCACCTCCGGCGAAGCGCCCGCGGTCCCGAGCACGGTCGTCCCCTCGCCGATCCGCTGCGCCTGGCCGGGACCCACGGTGAGCGCCGACTCGGTCGTCGCGCCGACCGCGAGCGGGATCGCGCCGCCGAGCGAGGCTTTGATCGCCTCTTCGTTGCCGAGGCCGTTCTGCAGCGAGACGATCGCCGTCGCCGGGCTCAGCTCGGCGGTGAACGGCCGCAGCGCGCGCAGCGTGTCGGTCGCGCGCACGAACACGAAGAGCACCTGCACGCCGAAGAGCTCGCGCGGCTCGCTGGTCGCGTACGCCTTGCGCGCCTCGCCGTCGACCGTCAGGCCGACGGTGCGAACCGCGTCGACGACCTCGCGCTTGCGCTCGAGCAGGATCACCTCGTTGCTCGCCGCGAGCCGCTGGCCGAAGAGCGTCCCGAGCGCGCCGGCGCCGACGATTCCGATGCGCATGCGCTAGGCGCGGTACCGGCGCACCGGGCTCGCCGCGGAACGAAGCTTGAACAGACCGATCATGAGCACTCCTGCGCTGAACCCGCCGATGTGGGCGAAATACGCGGTCCCGCCCTGCGACTCCGCCGCGCGGTCGCTGAGCGAGCCGAACCCGGTGAAAAACTGCACGGCGGCCCAGAGCCCGATCACCAGCAGCGCCGGGAGCCGCAGGAAGAGCGGGAAGCAGCCGATCGGGACGATCGTGCGGATCGAGGCGAACGGATAGTTCACCAGGTACGCGCCGAGCACGCCCGCGATCGCGCCCGACGCGCCGATCGCCGGGACGTGGCTCCCCGGCCCGATCGCGATCTGCGCGACCCCGCCCGCGATCCCGCACAGCAGGTAGAACACGAGAAACCGCACGTGCCCGGTGAGATACTCGACCGCCGGCCCGAACACGAACAGGAACAGCATGTTGAAGGCGATGTGCAGGATGCTCCCGTGCAGGAACATCGAGGTGACGATCGTCAGCGGCGGAAACGGCGGCGAGGGCGGCGGGAGCACGACCCCGTGCGTGACGTCGTACGGGATCGCCGCGAACGCGTTGATGAAGCGGTCGGTCTCGGGCGCGCTCGCCTCCTGGAAGAACACGTACACGTTCACCGCGATCAGCGCGTAGACGACGAACGGGAACGCCTTCGCGCGGCGCTCGTCGTCGCCGATCGGGATCACGTGCGCGTCAGAAGCGGTACTGCAGCCCGAACGTCGTGCGGCGCCCGGTGTGGAAGACGTCGCGCTCGCCGCCGAACAGCGTCAGCCCGCCGTACGCGTTCAGGTTCGCGTACAGGTCGGTCGTCGGATGCCGCAGGTCGTAGATGCGACCCTCGAAGCCGATCCCCAGCGCTTTGCTCAAGCCCGGATTGTAGACCGCGCGCGCACCGAGCCGCGAGTAGAGGATGCCGCCGCCGACCGCGAGGTTCGGCGTCATGTGCGCCATCGCGGCGAAGTTGTACGAGCTCTTCGCGCCGATGTCGTTCGCGCCGGCGTACAGGTACGTCGGGCCCTTCGGCAGCGCGATCACGTTCACGTCGGTCTGCGGGCCGCGGTCCTTCGTGAGCAGCGGCGAACCGCCGGCGTTGGCGTGCTGCGCGTCCAGCTCGGAGACGCGCACCTCGAGCGAGACGAGGTCCTTCACCAGCGCGCCCAGCTTGTTCTTCACGTTTGCCTGCACCGTGCTGGGCGGCGGCGTGTTGCCGGGTCCCGGCTGGCCGGGCCGCGTCGGATAGGTGCCGTTCGGGAGCGGCGTGCCGGCCGGCGCGGGCGTCGCGCCGCGGTCGACGCCGTAGACGCTCGAGGTCCCGCCGAACTGCGCGAGGAGAGAGTTCGCCTTCTGCGCCGCGGCGTCGACGTTCGCGACCGTGTCGCGGAGCTGCGCCTGCGTCTGCTGGTTCCCGGTGACGTTGCGCAGGTCGGCCGCGATCGAGGAGAAGGTCGTCGCGGTCTGCGCGATCCCTTGCGTCGTCTGGAGGATGTTCGAGCGCAGCTGCGGATCGCCGGCGAGCGACTCGACGTGGTCGGCGGTGCGGTTGAGGTCGCGGGCCGAGGCGTCGAGCGAGGCGACGATCGCGTCGAAGTGCCCGGTGTTGCGGCGCACCGCCGTGTCGAGCTGACCGGTGAGGTCGTTGATGTTCGCGCTGCTCTGGTCGAGCGCGAGCTGCAGCGTGCTGCTCATCGAGTCGATCCGCGCCGAGAGCCGGGTGAACGACTCCTTCGTCGTGACGGTGATGTCGTTCGCGTTGTTCAGGGCCGACTGCAGCTTGTTCAGCAGCGCCGGCTCGCGGTTCGCGAGCTCGGCGAGCATCGCGTCGACGTGGCGGATCTCGCCCTGGCCCTGCTCGAGCAGGTCCTGGATCGTGGCGGGGTTCGTCCCTTCCGGCTCCTGCTCGGGCGGCAGGATCTCGTGCGGGAGGACGGCGACCGCGGCCGGCGCGTTCGTCGGCGCGACGCGGCCCGAGGGCTG
Organism: Candidatus Elarobacter sp.; assembly: GCA_036264835.1. Lineage (GTDB taxonomy): Bacteria > Vulcanimicrobiota > Vulcanimicrobiia > Vulcanimicrobiales > Vulcanimicrobiaceae > Vulcanimicrobium. The sequence continues at coordinate 1,137 of DATAQE010000158.1, read as the reverse complement.
GGGCGCCGGCGGCTGCGGGACGATCTCGAGCGTCGCGTCCCCGGTGAGCGGCGCCTGGATCAGGAACTTCGCGTTGCGCGGGATGTCGACGTCCTTGTTGATCGCCAAGATCACGTCGACGGTGAAGTCGTCGGGGCGCAGCCTCGTCGAGTCCACGGTGCCGACGACGACGCCGCTCTCGTAGACCAGCGCGCCGCGGTGCAGCCCGGCGGCGGACTTGAAGTGGACCGCGGTCTTGTAGCGGCCGCCCGTGCCGTAGTTCTCCAGCACGATGAAGATGCCGAAGAGCCCGACGAGGGCGACGACGGTGAAGAGGCCGACGAGAGCTTGTCTGTTCATCTGGTGATCAAATCGGGATCGGCCCGACTTCGCTCCCTTGGAGGAATTGCTGGACGATCGGGTTCGGCGAGCGCCGTATCTCCTCAACGGTTCCGTACGCGACGATGGCACCCTCGAAGAGCATCGCGATATAGTCCGCCATCTGGTAGATGCTCTCCAGGTCGTGCGAGACCACGACGGCGGTCCCGTTGAGGCGCTCCCGCAGCCGGACGATCGTGTCGGTCAGCACGTGGGTGATGATCGGGTCGAGTCCGGTCGTCGGCTCGTCGTAGAGCACGGCCTGGGGATTCGTGACGACCGCGCGCGCGAAGCCCGCGCGCTTCACCATCCCGCCGGAGAGCTCGGAGGGGAAGCGCTCCTCGACGTGCGCCAGGCCGACCGAATCGAGCGTCTCGCCGACGACCTTCCGGATCTCGTCCTCGGGCATCTTGGTGTGCTCGCGCAGCGGGAGTGCGACGTTCTCGCCGATGGTGAGCGAGTCGAAGAGCGCGGAGAACTGGAACGCGAAGCCGATCGAGCGGCGCAAGTCGATCAGCTCGCGCTCGCGCATCTCCGTGATGTCGCGGTTCTGCACGAAGACGCGGCCGCTGTCGGGCTTCTTGAGACCGTTGAGCAGCCGCAGGATCGTCGACTTCCCGGCGCCGGAGAGGCCGATGATGCAGGTGATCGCGCCCTCGACGATGTCGAGCGAGAGGTTCTGCATCACGATCTTCGGGCCGTACCGCACGCACACGTCGTCGAGCCGCGCCCATACCTCGGCCATCAGCTGTGCCCGTAGAGAATGTACGAGAGGGTGTA
>DATAQE010000126.1:0-3460 GCA_036264835.1 Candidatus Elarobacter sp. | reverse complement strand
GCCTCCGAAAGCACCTGCGAGAAGCAGTGCGCGTCACCCACCCAGGCACCATGTTCTCATGTGCGACGAAGGGTGGGTGTGAAAAGCAGGGATTGCTTGTGAAAATCCAGGGACAACTCGAATTTCTTGTGGATGTTGGGTTTGAGGGTATTGCGTCGGGCTTTTTCTGATTTTATGATGCGTGCACGCCGGTGATGAGCCGGCGGCGAGTAGCGAGAAGCTCGCCGGTGAAGACGGCAGCTACGGAAGGCGCAAGCCCGACGGATGCACGATCACCGACACGACTACGACGCCCTCCTGGCTGAGCCGATCAGCGAGTAGACGCGCCTCCCTCGATCTCGCGCGAGAAAACGAAGTCGCGACGGCGCCCACGCCCCGCGACTTCGTCGCGTTTGAACGTGTGTTTACGCGGCGGCGATCAGTTGCCGTTCCACTGCGTGAACGGCGCCGGTTTCGTGTACGGCGGGCCGACTTCGATCGTCGCGTCCAAGTGTTGTGACAGTTGTATTCCGCGCGGGTCGCCGTTGTAGCGGTTGCCGTTGACCCAGACGACGATGTGTTCGTTCTTCTTCGGCTTCGCGCCGGCGACGTCGTTCTTCGTTAGCGGTTGGCCCCAGATGTCGAAGAAGTTGCCGAGGGTGAACGTTTTGAAGCTCGGGGATTCGATGTGGATGATGCCGTCGGGCGTGTGCGTGTGGATCCAGTAGAAGCACTGGCCGATCATCGGGCGGCCGATGTCGTCGGGGATCGTTACCGCTCTTCCGTGGTCGAGGATCGTGAGGTGCTGGTGGATGTGCATCAGCGAGCCCTCCATCTGGTCGCAGCGGATCCCGTCGACCGGCTGGCCCACCGGGACGGCCGCGCGCGCGGCGGCGGCGCACGACAATGCGGCGACCGCCGTTAGGGCGGCGAAGACTCTCATCGGGCGCGTCATGTCCTAGGACTAACGCGACCCGCCGCTCGCGCGTTCCTGCTCGTCCAAGGCGACGGCGTCGTAGCGCGCGGCGACCTCGCGCGCGATGTCGGCGGCGCTGCGGCGCGCCGACTCGGGGGCGAGCACCTCCGCCTCGGCGCCCCAGCCGAGCGACATGCGCACGATCTCGAGCGGGTCGGCGACGCGGTAGGTGATGTCGACGCCGCCGTCCGGGCGAGGCTCGACGCGGCGCTCGCGCGTCGTGCTGGATGCCGCGGCCGCCTTTGCGACGACCGGGGAGAAGCGGACCGTCACGTCGGTCACCGCGTCGCCGTGGACCACGCCGCTCACCGAGTTCGCGCCGTACGCTTCCAGATTGAAATCGGCGGGTTTCTCGAAGGTCTGGGGCGTTACGACGACCGCGGAGACGTTGTCGACCGCGAAGACGCGCATGTCGGTGCGGCCGTGGTCGTAGCCGACCAGGTAGACGCGCCCGCCCGAGACGATGAAGCCGTAGGGGTCGACGCGGCGCTGCGTCCGCGCGCCCCGTTTGTCGGTGTAGCCGAACTGCACGCGCCTGCGGTCGCGCTCGGCGCTCTGGAGCTGCTCGAAGGCGCGCTCCGCGGCGGCGTCCATCGCGACCGTCTCCATGCGGATCGCCAGCGAGCTGCTCTCGATCGAGACCTCGGTGCGGCGGTCGCTCGAGCGCAGCAGCTTCTGCGTCGTCTCCTCGATCGCGGTCGCGAGCGCCGGGCCGAGCGACGAGCCCAAGCGCTTCAGCGTCACCAGACCCTGCAGCTCGCGGTGCGAGAGGTTGAGGCGGCGCAGGCTGTAGCCCTCGGCGAACCGGTACGTCCCGCTGCCGCGGTCGAAGAACCATGGAAAGCCGGCGTCGGCGAGGACGCTCAGATACCGCCGCAGCGTTCGCGTGCTGGGCGGCTTCTCGTCCGCGATCTGATCCTTGAGCTCCTCAAAGGTGAAGCGCCCCTCGTCGATTGCGCTGAGCAGCCGGACGAGGAGGACGACTTTGGGCTCTGCCCGTTCCTCCGCCACGCGCTACGTCTTCGGCGTTTTCATACGGTGTCCGTGCGACGTTGTAGGGTGCTCAGCCGTTTCGAAGAAAACTTGTCCCAAAAGCAGCCCGAACCCCCGGTTAAGGAGCACCATGGACGACCCACGCCCGGACTCTTCCGTCGATCGGAAGGAGTTTCTTCGCCGTACCGGCGCCCTCGGCATCGCCGGCGCCACCGCACTCGGCTTCCCGCTTCTCGAGACGCGCGCGGCCGGCGCGGCACCTCTCCTTCCGCCCCGCGACGTGATCGCGGCCGGCGGCGGCGCGACGGTCAAGATCGGCCACATCGACGGTTTCTCCGGCGTCTACGCCTCCGCGTCGCAGTCGCAGCAGCACGGGATGGAAGTCGCCGTCGCCGAGGCGATGCGCAAGAACAACCGCATCAAGTACGAGATCGTCAAGGGTGACGACGCGAACAAGCCCGCCACCGGGACGACCGAGGCGAAGCGCCTCATCTCGCAAGAGAAGGTCGACGTCCTCACCGGCTGCCTCAGCTCGGGCGTCGGGCTCGCCGTCTCCGCGACCGCCCAAGAAAACAACACGTTCTTCCTCGCCGTCGGGACCCACGACACGAATATCACCGGCGCGAAGGCGCACCGCGTGACGTTCCGCCAGACCTGCTCGAACGCGATGCTCGCGAACGCGGTCGGCCCGGCGATGCTGAAGCACGGCAAGAAGTGGTACTTCCTCGTCGCGGACTACGCGTTCGGGACCGACGCGCGCGACCGCCTCAAGAAGATCCTGCTCGCGCAGGGCGGCCAGTCGGTCGGCGAAGATCTCCACCCGCTGGAGCAGACCGATTACTCGTCGTACCTCACGAAGGCGCGGAACACCGACGCGAACGTGCTCGTGTTCTGCAACTACGGGCCGAACACGCAGAACGCGGCCAAAGCCGCGGTCCAGCTCGGGCTCCATAAGAAAATGCTCTTCGGCGGAATCCTGTGCGGCAACGACGTCGCCGTCGGCATGCCGGTCGACGACCTCGTCGGCTCGCTGTGGGGCTACGTCTGGGGCCCCGAGGCCGGCGGGAACGCCTCGCAGGTCTACAACGCGCTGAAGCCCGGCGTCTCCGAGGTCGACTGGCGTCAGTACCTCGGCTACATGGCCGCGAAGAACATCATCAACCGCCTCGAAGCGGCCGGCACCACGGCGACCGAGAAGGTCGTCGAAGCGTTCGAGAACTACCACTACGACGCCGCGAAGAAGTCCGGCGCGTACTTCCGCAAGTGCGACCACCAGGCCGTCCAGCAGACGTACGCCGGCGAGATCATCGCGAAGAACAAGCGCCGCAGTCCGAACGAGTATTTCACGATCGCCTCGACGGTCGGCGGCGACTACGCCGCCGAGCCGTGCTCGAACCCCGACAGCGAAGCGGCAACGAAGGTCATCACCTCCGAGAAGATCGCCCCGCGCGAAGGCTATACGGTCGTCTCCGTCAAGTAGCCGCTCCCGCAACCCCGAACCCCGGACGGGGG
>DATAQE010000091.1:0-10952 GCA_036264835.1 Candidatus Elarobacter sp. | reverse complement strand
GACGAGACGGTGGTCTTCCACCAGCTCAGCCGCGAGCAGATCGCGGAGATCGTCGGTCTGGAGCTCGACAAGGTGATCCGCGAGGTGAAGGCTCAGGACATGCACCTCGAGGTGACCGAAGACGCGAAGCAGCTGCTCGCGAAGAAGGGCTGGGACCCGCAGTTCGGTGCGCGCCCGCTCCGCCGCGCGATCCAGCGCGAGGTCGAGGACGAGCTGGCCGAGGAGATGCTGAAGGGCAACTTCGGGACCGGCGACCGCATCCTCGCCGAAGTCAATCCGGACAATCCGGAGAAGCTGCGGTTCTCGAAGATCCCCAACGTGCAGGACCCGGGGATCGCACAACCGCCCGAACCCCAGCCGGCGTAAAAACAAACGCCCCGCGCGCAAGTGCGGGGCTCTTTTTTGCCGAACACCGGAAGGTTGACCCCGTACGCGCTTTGGCGATCCCGTCTTCCGGCGGTGATCGGAACCTGGTTCGCACGTGACCGGACCCGCGGCGCGCTCGCCCTCGTGGAGGAACGGCGCGTCGTCTTGCGCTCGGTCGAACCGTCCCGCATCGAAGCGACGGTGAAGGACCGGGTCCCGGTCGCGACGTCGGTCGAGTGGTCGACGGGGACCGGCCCGCAGGCGCTGCGCTCGGTCTGCGGGTGCGGCGCGACCGGCGTCTGCGAGCACGTCGTCGCGACGCTCGAGGTGGTGCGCACCGCCGAGGAGGCGGCGCTGCCGGAGGCGTCCGGGGAGAACGGCGAGAGCGACCTCGCGTGGCTGCCCGACACGGAGACCGACGCGGCGCGCGCGCGAGCGCGCGCGGTGTGGCCGGTGCTTTCGCTCGCAAACGGCGGCGGTCTAGCGGGGACGCTGTACCTCGACACGCCGCGGCTGCGCGGGGTGATCCGCGACGCCGACGCGATCCTCGCGATGATGGACCAGACGCCGGCGGACGACTGGGACGAGGTCGACCGCTCGCTGCTCCGCGACGACGCGGTGCAGGAGGCGTTCGGCTCGCGGTCGTCCTCGAAGGCGCTGGCGCGCGCGCTATTCCGGCTCGCGCGGCACCCGCGGCTGCGGTTCGACGAGGCGCCCGGCGAGAACCGGCACCCCTCGGAGCTGGCGCCGTTCGCGGTCGAGACGCGCGGCGTGAAGCTGCGCGCGGAGCGCGTCGGCTCGCGCTTCCTCCCGACGCTCGAAGCGCCGGACGGCGCGCGCATCTCGCCGGCCGGCGCGGCGGTCGTGGACGGACCGCCCGCGTGGGTCGTCACCGGCCGGACCGCGTACCTGCTCGACGGTACGTTCGATCCGCGCAAGGTGATCGCGGCGGCGCACGCGGCATCGAACGGTGCCGCACCGGCTGACGATGGCGAGATGCCGACGGTGCGCGCGATCGCGCGCGTCGCGCCGTTCCTGACCGATCGCGAGCGCGCGGGATTGGGCGTCGTCGACGCGGAGCGCCCCGCGCTCATCGTGCGCGCGGCGTGGCGCGACGGCGCGTTGCTCGCGCGGGTGGCGTTCGTCGACCGCGCGACCGGCGCGCACGCGCCGTTCGGCGCGCAAGGCGCGGTGACGTCGAGCTCCGGCCGGTTCGTGCGCTGGGCGCCGGACGTGGCACGCGCTTTCGCGCGGCGCTTCATGGAAGCCGGCTTCGTCCCGCGCGGCGTGGACGGCTTCGCGCTGCACGACGCGGACCGCGCGGCGGAGATCGTACGCGAGGTGTGGCCGTCCTGGGACGACACCGAAGTCCGCCTCGACGAGTCGCTCGCCGCGCTCGCCGGCGGCGGCAAAGTCGACGTCGCGGTCAGCGCGACCGCCGCGGACTCCGGCGACTGGTTCGATCTGGACGTCTCCGTCTTCGTCGGCGGCGGCGAACCGCTCACGCGCGAAGAGCTGCGCGCACTTCTCGGCGCGAAGGGCCGCTACGCCGAAGTCCGCGGCAAACTCGTCGACGTCGGCGACCTGCGCTCGCGCCAGAACCTCTTGTCCGAACTCACCGACCGCCGCCGCACGGGACTCGCCTCGCTCGTCGCGATGCGCGACGAACTGCACGAAGCATTCGGCGACGTCGCACTACCTGAAGAAGTCGAAAAAATCCGCGACCGTTTGCGCAACTTCGAAGGCATCGACGAAGTTGAACCTCCTGAGGTGTTGCAAAACGTATTACGCGACTATCAGCGTCGCGGTCTAGACTTCTTGTCGTACTTGTCGTCGTTCCGTTTCGGCGGCGTTTTAGCTGACGACATGGGCGTCGGCAAGAGCCAGAGCACTGCATGCCGGATTCTTACGCCGAATGGTTGGCGGCGGTTTGGTGATCTAAAAGTCGGCGATCAAGTGATGGGTGCCGACGGGGGAATCTCTCGCGTCACCGGCGTTTTCCCGCAGGGCATGTTGCCTGCGTTCCGCGTCGTCTTCAGCGATGGTTCATCAACGGTGTGTTCCGACGATCATCTATGGCTCGTGAACTCGGCGTTGCGAAAGCGCCGCGGCAATCCGCCTCGGGCGCTTCCTCTCTCCGATATCCGGCAGCGTTTGCATGACGCTGCCGGCAATGCACGGCACTACATCCCGATCGCTCGTCCGATGCGATTTGGACCGTCTCGTGAATATGCCGTCGATCCGTATTTCCTCGGTTGTTTGCTGGGTGACGGCGGATTCTCGACACGATCTTCCGTCAATCTGACGAGCGCGGACGAGGAATTGGTCGATGAATGCCGCGCACTGGCACCGACCGGAAGCGAAATCATTAAGCACGCTCAATACGGGTATCGCGTGCGCATGCGCTCGAACGCCGACCCGACCGTGCGTAATCGCAATGTCGTACGAGCGGCGCTGGATGAATGGGGCCTATCGGGACGGACGTCGTCGACCAAATTCGTTCCGGCGGAGTATCTCCTCGGCGACGTCGCGCAACGCTTGGCGTTGCTCCAAGGGCTGATGGATACCGACGGGTACGTTGATGCTCGCGGGCACGTCGAGTTTTATTCGGCGTCTCAGGATCTCGCGGACGCCGTCACCTTCATCGTGCGATCGCTCGGTGGAACGGCACGGCTCAACTACCGCAGCCGAACGACATACAAGCATCGCGGCGAAGACCGGACCGGCAAACCGTCGTGGCGAGTGACGATCGCCTTACCCGAGCCGTTCAATCCGTTCCGCCTCGAGCGGAAGGCGCGACGGTTCGGCGGCCGGCCGAAATACGGTCCTTCGCGCGCAATCGTGGCCGTGCTCCCGCTCGAACCACGCGAGATGCAGTGCATCTCGGTGGATGCACCGGACCGCCTCTACGTTACCGATGACTTCATCGTCACGCACAATACCGTGCAGGTCATCGCGCACGTGTTACGGCGGAAGGAGACGGAAGGCGAAGTTCCGGTTCTCGTGATTGCGCCGACTTCGGTGACGCATACGTGGGAGAACGAGATCAAGAAGTTTGCGCCGTCGTTGCGGACGTTGCGGCTGCAGTCGGGGAGCGATCGGGCGGCGAAGTACGAGACGATCCATGACTACGACGTCGTGATCACGTCGTATGCGCTGGCGCGGCTCGATGCCCATCAGCTCGAGCGGTTCAGGTTCCGGACGCTGGTGCTCGATGAGGCGCAGAATGCCAAGAATCCGGCTTCGCAGATCGCGAAGGTCGTGCGGGGATTGCAGGCGGATCATCGGCTCGCGCTGACCGGTACGCCGGTCGAGAACTCGCTGCGCGATCTGTGGGCGATCTTCGGGTTCGTCGAGCCGGGGTTGCTGGGGTCGGAGACCTCGTTCCGGCGGCGGTTCGAGCTGCCGATCGCGGACGGGGACGAAGGCGCCGCCGCGGCGCTGCGCTCCCGTTTGGAGCCGTTCCTGTTGCGGCGGACCAAGGAAGACGTCGCGCGCGAGCTGCCGGAGCGCACGGAAGCGGTCATCGAGTGCGAGCTCACGCCGCTGCAGCGGCGGTTGTACCGCGGGATCGCGGAGGCCGCGCGGCGCGACGTGCTCGCGAAGTTCGACGAAGAGGGTTCCGAGTCGGCCACCGTGCACGTGCTCGCGGCGCTCACGCGGTTGCGGCAGGTCTGCGCGCATCCGGGGCTGCTGGTACCCGAGTATCTCGACGATCCCGAGGCGAGCGGAAAGTTCGACGCGTTCGTCGAGACGGTCGAAGAGGTGCTCGACGGCGGTCACAAAGTGCTCGTCTTCAGCGCGTTCGCCTCGATGCTGCGCATCATGCGCACGGCGCTCGAGCGCAAGGAGATCGCGTACGGCTATCTCGACGGCTCGACCAAGGACCGCGACCGCCAATCCGAGGTCGACCGCTTCATGGCCGACGACGGGCCGCCGGTGTTCCTGTGCTCGCTCAAAGCCGGCGGTGTCGGGCTCACGCTCACCGCGGCAGACTACGTCGTGCTGTACGACCCGTGGTGGAATCCCGCGGTCGAGCGCCAGGCGATCGACCGCACCCACCGCATCGGCCAGACGCGCCCCGTCACCGCGTACCGCATGGTAACGGCGGGCTCGGTCGAGGAGAAGATCCGCGCGCTCGCCGAGCGGAAGACGGCGCTCTCGAAGGCCGTTGTCAAGGCCGACAGCGCGGTTGCGAAGACGCTCACACGTGACGATCTCGCCTTCCTGTTCAGCGACCCGGAGTAGGCGCAAGCAGTAGCGCCGCCGCGACGGCGCAAGAAGCGGCTGTCACAGTCTCCGGAGACGGCGATCACATTCGCGCTCGCGACCGTCCTCCACGCCAGTGCTAGCTACTTAACCCGTTCTTGGCGCTGCCGATGATAGACGTACGCGACGAGCATGGATCACTCGCCGCGTCTTCAGCATCACTCGTACAAGGATGTCTTTCCATGAAACGCATCGTTCTGGCGTTGGCGCTCGCATTGCCGTTCGCCGCGCCGGCGTTCGCCCAGCCCGTGGCCAACCTCGCCCCCGCCGACCGGTATTTCGGCCGGCTCAAGATGAGCATCCTCGGCGTCCGTAACTCGATCAAAGATCTCGCCGACCGCGCCGACGCTCATCCGGAAGACGCCGAGCACATCTACGACAAAGCGGTCCTCGTCGAAGACGCGCTCCACGACTGGCAGAAGCACTTCCCCCGTGATCCGTGGATCCCCAAATACGCCTACAGCCTCGCGCAGCTCTACGGCAAGCTCGATCTCGACGACGCGCGCGTGCGCAAGAACGACACGCTGGACTGGCTGATCGCGACCTACCCGGAGTCGGAATATGCAATGCTTCCGCGGGACTAAGATCGCCGCGCTGGCGGTGATGCTCGTCGCGTGCCTCGCTTCGGCGGCGTGCGCGGCACACACGGGCGATCTCGCCCCGGCCGACGAGTACTTCGGCCAGCTCAGGATGAGCGTGCTCGGCATCCGCAACGAGCTGAACGCGCTCGAGCGCCGCGCGACCAGCGGCGACCGCAACGTCTCGGCGATGAGCGGCAAGCTCGCGATGGTCGACGACGCGATGCGCGACTGGCGCGCGCATTATCCGCGCGACACGTGGCTCCCGCGCTTCCAGCAGCAGCGCTCGCGCGTCGCGGCGCTGATCGCCTCGGGCGGGTATCACGTCTCGCGCTACATGCCCTCGGCGGCCGGCGCGGCCGCGCAATTCCTCAGCGCGATCCGGCACCCGTAATCACGACGGCCGCGGTGACGGTGGTGCCGGCGGGGCGACCGGCGCCGCCGGCGGCTGCGTGCCCGCGGGCGCACGGTCGCGCATCTCACGCCGGAGATCGCGCATCTCGCGCTCGAGCTCTTGCAGCCGCCGTTCGAGGTCCGGCCGCGCCGCGAACGGCTGCACGATGATGCGGCGTTCGCCGAGCCCGCGCAGCGCGCGCTCCAGATCGGGCGGGATCAAGGGCGACGGGATCGCCGGGATCGCCGGGATGGGCGCGATCGGCGGGATGGGTGCGATCGGCGCGATGAGCGGCGGCCGGATCGCGAGCACACGCAGCGCGCGCTCGGCGGCCGAGGCCGAGATTTCCTGAAGATCGCAGCCCGTGCAGCCGCGCAGGAAGCGCTTGTAGTCGGCGCCGACGATGCTGCGCGCGTCGAGTCGCACGCCTTCCATCACGACGCCGTCGGTCTTCGCGCGCACGAACGAGGTGTTGCCGAAGCGCACGCCGGTGAAGCGCGCGTTGCGCAGATCGGCGTCGTCGAACTTCGCGTCTTCCAGGTCGGAGCCGACGAAGACCGCGCCGTTCAGGTTCGCGCGCGAGAGATCGGCGCCGCGCAGGTCCGCGGCGACGAAGTGCAGCCCGTGCAGGTCGCGGCCGTGGAGGTCTTTCGGGAAACGGCAGCCGGTGCACGCGTTCACCAGCTGGCGGACGAGATCGTCCTCGGCGCGGACGGCCGTGCCGGGCGGGATGACGAACAGCGCGAGCGCTGCGATGGCGGTGAGGCGGCGGAGCATGGCGTTCGAATCCTTTCTCGAGATCAAGCGGGCGCGAGTGCGCCGGTGAGGTCGGCGTGCCCGTACTCGACGAGCTCTTGGCGTGTTACGGTGCGGCAGGCGCGCGGCGTACCGTCGCGGTCGTCGCGCTCGCGGTCGCAGAAGCGCGCGGCGCGCAGGTCGATCCCATGCAGGTCGACGCCGCGCAGATCGGTGCAGACGGTGCGGCGGCGTGACGTCTCCGAGGAGTACTCGTCGCGCGCCGGCGCGCAGAGGATCGCGTCGCCGATCGTCGCGCCGGCGAGCTTCGCGTCGCGCAGGCTCGCACCGATCAGATCGGCGCCGCGGAGGTCGGCGCGCGAGAGGTCGGCGCCGTGCGCGCTCATCCCGATCAGCCGTGCGTCGTTCAGGCGCGCGCCGGAGAGCTTCGCGTCGTGCAGGCTCGCACCGACGAGTTTGCTGCCGCGAAGGTCGGCGTCGTGCAGGTCGATCCCGTGCAGCGAGCAGCCGGTGCAGTCGCGCAGGATGACGCGCCCGGCCGCGCCGTCGGCGTCGGCCTGCGAGACGCTCGCGCCGACGAACGAGATGCCCTCGGTGTTCGCGCGCGCGAACGAGGTGTGCCGCAGCCGCACGCCGACGAACCGCGCGTTGCGCAGGTCGGCGCCGTCGAAGCGCGTTCCGTCGAGGTTCGCGCCGGTGAACTCCGCGCCGCGCAGGTTCGCGTTCGAGAGGTCGACGTCGCGGAGGTCGCTGCCGACGAAGCGCAGCCCGTGCAAGTCGCGGCCATGCAGATCTTTCGGGAGCCGGCAGCCGACGCACGAGCCGATGAGCTGCCGCGCGAGATCGTCGTCGCTCGCGAGCGCGGGCGCGGGCGGTGCGGCGAGAACGAGCGCCAGAACGGCGAAGGCGAGAGAACGGATCACGGCGAGTCTCCTCAAGGAGCGAACTAACGAAATAAGAGTGCGGGGCAAAAAGAAGAGCGGGCGGCCTCAGCCGTCGAGCCCGCTGCTTCCGGTCATGGTCATCCCGGCCGTGCGCGCGCCGCGCAGCTCGACTCCGGTGAAGTTGCAGCCGTCGAAGCGCGCGTTCGTCAGGTTCGCGCCGGTGAGGTTGGCGTTCGAGAGGTCGACGCCGCTGAACCGCGCGCCGGAGAGGTTCGCGTCGTGCAGGTCCGCGCGGGTGAGGTCGGCGCCGCTCAGCGAGATCCCGTGCAGGTCCTGACCGTGCAGGTCGAGGCGCGAGAAGTCGCAGCCGATGCAGTTCGCGACCAGGCTGCGGAGCGTCGTCCCGCGCAGGCTCACCCGCTGGACCGAGACGCCGATCAGCTTGATCCCGTCGAGCTGCGCGTTGTCGAAGTTCGCGTCGCGCAGGTCGACGCCGTTCAGCTCGGCGTTGCGCAGATCGGCGCCCGAGAGGTTCGCGCCGCGCAGCGTCATGCCGATCAGCTGAGCGCCGCTGAGGTTCACGCCGCGCATGTCGGCGCCGGTGAGGTCGTCGCCGTTCAGCTTCAGCCCGTGCAGGTCGACGTTGCGCAGGTCCGCGCCGCGCAGCGAGCACGCCGTGCACGACGCGACGAGCTCGCGCGAGAGCTTCACGCCGGCGAGCCGCGTGTGCGCGGACCACGTCGACTCCTGGCCGACCTGCTGCGGCATCGAGCCCATCGCGAGCTTCAGCGCCTTCGCGACCTCGGGGCCGACGTCCGCGGCGTCGTGCGAGTCTTTCAGATTCCGCGTGACGGCACTCTGCGCTGCCGCGGTCAGCTTCGCGACCTGCTCGGCGGTGAGCGGCGAGACGTTCTGCGGGAACGCGACGACGATGCGCCGCGGGCTCAAAGGCGCCAGCGGAGCCCTCGGCACCGGCGGGATCACGGCGATCCGTTCCCGCAGCACGGGCACGGGCACCGGCATCGGCATCATGTTCACGGAGCCTGAGGCCGTCCCGGAGCCGCTCGAAGCCACGGTCGTGCTGGAAACGGTCGGGCCGTGTCCCGTGGTGGTCACGTACGTCATCGTGTCGTGTGAGCCGGCGTCGCGGCGCAGCGCCGCCGGCGGATGCGAGCCGCCGGCAACCGTCCCGTGCGCGCGCGGCGCGATGGTGGGCAGCGCGACAAGCTGGAAGTTCACCGTCTTCGGTTCGAGGATCGCGATCTGCCGCGTGTCCGCCGCGTGCGCCGCCGATCGCGGTGCATCATGCGCGCTCGGCGCGGTGACGTGTGCGACGGCCGCGCTGCGCGGCTTGGCGGCCACCACTTCGGCGTGCCATCTCGACGGCGACCCGGCGTTCGCGACGGGCCCGGACGGCGTGTCGGCGAGCGCGGGCAGCTCGACCGCGGGCGCGCTCGTAGCGACGACGACGACTGCGAGGACGCTCGCGAGCGCGACGCCGAGCGCGGCGAGCGGCGAACGGTGCAGCCGCGCGCGCTTCTTGTCGAGCAGCTGCTCGATGCGCACGGTGATCTGCTTGCGCGTCAGGAGCGCACCCGGCGCGACGACCGCGTGCTCCGGCATGCGCATCTCGCGCGCCAGGCGCCAGAGCGAAGCCGCGTACGCGTGCGCTTCGCCGGTCTTCTCGACGACCGCGTCGTCCGAGGCGATCTCGCGCTCGAGCGCGATCCGCCGGCCGACGAGCCACACGATCGGGTTGAACCAGAAGATGCGCTCGATGACGCGCTGCACGAGGTTCGTCCAGTCGTCGTACCGCCGCAGGTGCGCGTGCTCGTGCAGCACGAGCTGCTCGATCGCAGCGAGGCCGTCGGCGGTCGCGATCTCGGTCGGGATGAGGATCACCGGGCGGCGGAAGCCGATCGCGACCGGCGTCTCGGTCTCGAACGAGAGGCGCAGCCAGATCTCGCGGCCCGGACCGACCTCGGTGAGCCACGGCAATTCGTCGGCGAGCGTTCCGTCGAGCGGGCTGGAGCGGCGTTTCAGACCGCGCACGCGCACGACGCTTGCCGCGAGCCCGATCAATCCGGCGAGCGCGCCGAGGACCCACACGCCGACCACGCCTACCGCGAGGTTCCGCGACATCTTCGGCGTCCAGCGGATCACCGAGAGGCGGTCCCACAGCGACGGTCCTTCGAGCGCGATCCGCTTGAAGTCGGCGGCGCCCTTCGACGAAGGCCGTCGCGCCGTGTCGCGCACCGCGACATCGCGCGATTGGGACGTCCGGCTCGTGCGGTCCGACGAGCGCGCCGTCGCCGGCGCGACGGGAGAGGTCGCGCCGGACGCCGGTGCAGCATCCGGCGCCGGCACGGTGGTGGAGGCGGCCGGAGCGGCCGCGGTGGCGCGCGCGAGCGAGACACCGATACCCGCGAGCGGCATAACGGCCGTCGCGATCAGCGCGGTGGTCCAGAGCGCGTGCCTGGACGAGGCGGTCAGGTTGAGCCGGCGCGTCGCGACGAGGACGAGCCCGGCGAGGACTCCGCCCAGGACGACGCTCGCGAGGATCGCGCGCAGCGCGACGCCGACGACCGCCTCGATCATTTACTGCTGCCCTTTCGCCTTGTCGAGAAGCTCGCGGAGCCGGTCCAGCTCCGCATCATCTACGGCCTCGGACTCGAGAAGATTCAGGACGAGCTCGCGCGGCGAGCCGTCGAAGAAGCGCGAGAGCACGTGGCTGACCACGCTGCGCTGCGCCTCGTCGCGCGCGACGACCGGGCGGTAGATGAACGCACGCCCGACCGCCTTGTGGCGGACGTAGCCTTTCTGCTCGAGGATGCGCATCGTGGTGAGGACGGTGTTGTACGCGAGCGGCGGATCGCCGATCGCGTCGACGACGTCTGCGACGCTCGACTCACCACGGTCCCAAAGGACTTGCATGAGGCGGTACTCCGCCTCCGTGAGGGTCGGCGACTTCTTGCGGGGCATACACCGACGCTATCACGCGGTGTCCCCGAAGTCAACTAAGGTTTTAAGAAGAACGTCTCAGGCGGCGCGCCGGACCGGCTCTCCGGCGGCCGCGACCGCCTCCAGAACGCCCTCGAGACCGCGGTCCCCGGCCAGCCGCACGAGCGCCTCCTGGGTCAGCGGCTCGCCCCCGCCCGCCGGGACGAACACGACGTCCTCCGGCTCGGCGATCCGGTGGTGCGCCTCGTAGACGTGCTCGCCGTCGACCAGCGCGAGACCGCGCTCGTCGAAGCCGAGCGTGACGACGCGGACGCCCTGCGCCGCCGCGGCGGACCGCACGCCGGGCGGGAGCGGGCCCGCGGTCAGCACCGCCGCGACCGGGCGGTTCCGCAGCGCGGCGCGCGCCGACGGCTCGTCGGCGACCGGCGGTAGCGGCGCTAGCGCGGCGCGGATCGACGCCGCGCCGAGCAGTGCCGCTGCGAAGGCCGCACTCCCGGGCGCCAGCGTGCTGGCGACGTGCCGGCCGGGCTCGACGCCGCGGGCGGCGAGCGCCGCACCCAGCGCGTCGGCCGCGTTGCAGAGGGCGACGTGGTCCAGCTCGCGGCCGTCCGCGCCGGAGACTCCGCGGCCGTGCGCGCAGCCGCGGCATACGAGATCGACGAGCGTCTTCGCAGGCATGCCCGAGCTTTGCCCGGCGGCCGTCCAAATAAAACCGGGGACCCGGCCAATGAAGACGGGGGGCGG
>DATAQE010000078.1:0-34396 GCA_036264835.1 Candidatus Elarobacter sp. | reverse complement strand
AGGACGCCGCCTTTGCTGGCGGCGTACGCCGCGGTGCCGGAGAGCCCGCCGCCGCGCTTCCCCGCGACGCTCGCGACGGTGCAGATGCGACCACCGGCGCGCATGCGCTTCGCCGCCTCGCGGATGCACAGGAACGTGCCGACGACGTTGACGTCGTTCACGCGGCGGAACTTCTCGACGGTCAGCTCCATGAACGGCGTCGTGTCGGCGATCCCGGCCGGCGTCGCGAGCGCGTCGAGCGTCCCGCCGAGCGCGTCGAGCGCGGCGTCGAACATCGCGATCACCGAGGCTTCGTCCGCAACGTCGACCTCGAACGCGTGTCCGTCGATGTGGTGCGCGACCTCGTCGGCGCGCGCCTTGTCGCGGTCGGCGACTGCGACGCGATACCCGTCCTTCGACAGCAGCTCGCACACGGCGCGGCCGATCCCGCTGGCACCGCCGGTGACGATCGCCGTAGGCTGGTGTTCGCCAAACCATTCCATCTAGAGTAGCACTCCCGGATCGGCGCACGCGGCCGCGAACGCGCCGAGGAAGCGTGCGGCGGGTGCGCCGTCGACGAAGCGGTGGTCGAACGAGACGACGCAGGTGAGCATCCATGCCGCGGTGAGTGCGCCGTCCACGATGGCGGGGCGTTGGGTGGCCGCACCGATGCCGAGGATCGCGGTCTGCGGCGGATCGGGGAGCGGCGCGACGCGCTCGACGCCTTGCGGGCCGACGTTCGAGATCGAGAAGCACGCACCGCCGACGTCGTCCGGGGTCAGCGCGCCGTCGCGCGCGAGCCCGGCGAGGCGGACGATCTCGCGCTGGATCTCCACGAGCGAACGCGCGCCGGCGTCGCGGACGACCGGTACGATCAAGCCGTGCGGCGTGTCGGCGGCGACGCCGACGTCGATGCACGCGAACGGCGCGCCGGTCGTCGTGTCGGTGCGCAGGTCGGTGTGCTCGCGCAGCAGCCGCGCGACCGCGTACACGGCGAACGCCGTCCAGCCGAAGTCGCGGCGGCGGTCGATGAGCGCTTTCACCGTGTCGACGCGGGCGACCGTCTCGACTTGCGCGAGCGGCAGAACGCCGACGTCGGTCATCTTGCGGTAGATGGCGCGACGTGCAGCGGGCAGCTGCGGCGGCGGACCCTTCGACAGGGTCAGGGTGACGTTGTCTCTGGCCGGCGTTGTCTCGCGGTGGCTCGTGACGTCCGACACCGTGATCCGTCCGCGCGGCCCCGTGCCGCGCACGCCGTGCAGCGAAATGCCGCGTTCCCGCGCGAGCCGCCGAGCCGCCGGCGAGGCGACGACGCGCTCACCGTTCGACGGCGCCGCCTGCGATAAGACCGCCGGGGAACCGGCCGTCGGCGCGACGCCGTTTCCTGCGCCGGAGATGCGCGGCGCTTCCACGATCCGCGCCGATCCGTCGCTCGTCACCGCGTCCGGCGCCGTGCTCGTTCCCTCGGGGCCGCGCGGTGCGGGTTCTGCCGGGACCGGTGTGTCCATCTCGCCGGCGAGGGCGATCGTGCCGATGACGTCGCCGCAGGCGAACTCGTCGCCGTCGGCGCCGAGCGCGCGCGAGAGCGTGCCGGTCGCGGGCGACTCGACCTCGTAGGCGATCTTGTCGGTGGCGACCTCGACCAGCGGCTCGCCCTCGCGCACCGCTTCGCCGGGGCGCTTGATCCAGCGCGCGATCGTCCCGCTCGCCATCGTCAGGCCGAGCTTCGGCATGACGATCTCAACCGGCATACACAGCTCCGTTTGAACCCGTCGGCGAAGCCGACGTGGGGGTTCGACTTGTCGAACCCATTAGAGCTCCCGCCGGACGAGACGGCGCGCGGCGTCCGCGATCATCGGCGCCTTCGGATACATCGCCTCCTGCAGCACCGGCGCGAACGGCACGGGCACGTGCGCGGCACCGAGCCGGACCACCGGCGCGTCGAGCTCGTCGAAACAGTGCTCGCCGATGAACGAGGCGATCTCCGCGCCGACGCCGCCGACCCGCACCGCCTCGTGGGCGACGATCACCCGATGGGTCCGCGCGACGGCGTCCACGATCGCATCGAAGTCGAGCGGCCACACGGTGCGAAGGTTCAGAACCGTCGCGTCGATGCCGTCCGCCTCCAGCTCCCTCGCCGCCTCCATCGCGCGGCCCACCGTGATGCCGTAGGTAACGATCGCGACGTCCGAGCCGTCGCGCATCGTCTTCGCTTTCCCGATCGGGACCACGAAGTCGTCGTCGTCGGGCACCGCGCCCTTCTGCGGGAAGAGGGCCTTCTGCTCGAAGTACAGCGTCGGGTTGTCGCTGCGGATCGCCGCCTTCAAGAGGCCCTTGGCGTCCTCGGCGTCGGCCGGCACGACGACCTCGAGCCCCGGCGTGTGGACGAACCAGCTCTCCAGTGCCTGCGAGTGCTGCGAGCCGGCGGACTTGGTGATCCCGTCCGGCGCGCGCAGCGTCATCGGGACGACGCACTGCTCGCCGAACATGTAGCGGAGCTTCGCGGCCTGGTTCACCACCTCGTCCATCGCGCAGGTGATGAAGTCCGCGAAGTGCATGTCGACGACCGGCCGGCACCCGGTCAGCGCCGCGCCGACGCCCGCGCCGACTAGCGCCGCCTCGGAGATCGGCGTGTCGCGCACGCGGTCGAACCCGAACTCCTGCGGCAGTCCTTTGAACTGGCCGAAGATCCCGCCTTGCTTCGCGATGTCCTCGCCGAGCAGAAACACGGTCGGATCGCGGCGCATCTCCTCCCGCATCGCCTCGAGCGTCGCGTCGGAGAACGATATCGTGCGCGCCACGCTAATGCCCGCTCCCCTGCGAACCCGGGCCGACGTTCGGCGCGAACGGCATGAAGCGGTCGCGCTCGCGTACCTCGATCGCATGCACCGGGTTCCGCGCGTCGCGGTCGCCCGTGTACGCGCCGAAGAACGCCTCCTCGCGCTCGGGCGCCGGCGAGCTGCGCGCGAACGCGACCGCGTCGGCGAGCTCCTCGCGCGCCTCGCTCCACAAGCGCTCGAACTCCGCCGGCGTGAGCGCCTCGCCGAGCAGTCCCTGCATTCGCACGATCGGATCCGAGGCGTTCATCACGTCCTCGACCTCGCTCTTCTCGCGGTAGCGCTCGGGATCGCCGATGAAGTGCCCGCGCGCACGGTACGTCTTGCACTCGACGAACGTCGGGCCGCCGCCGGCGCGCGCGCGCTCGACCGCCGCGGCGACCGCATCGTAGACCGCGAACGCGTCGAACCCGTCGACGATCGCGGACGGCATCCCGTACCCGTCGGCGCGGATCGCGACGTCCGCGATCTTCATCGTCTCCGCCGTCGAGGTCGTCGAGGCGTAGCGGTTGTTCTCCAGCACGAAGATCGCCGGCAGATTCCAGATCGCGCACAGGTTGAGGTTCTCGTGGAACGGCCCGCGGTTCGTCGCGCCGTCGCCGAAGAAGCAGACCGCGACCTGGTCGGTCTTCCGCTGCACCGCGCTCAGCGCCGCGCCCGCGACGAGACCGAACCCGCCCGCGACGACGCCGTTCGCGCCGAGCATCCCGACCGAGAAGTCGGCGATGTGCATCGAGCCGCCTTTGCCTTTGCAGATCCCGGTCGAGCGCGCGAACAGCTCGGCGACCATCCCGCGCATCGAGGTGCCCTTCGCCAGCGTGTGACCGTGGCCGCGGTGCGTCGAGGCGATCGCGTCGTCGGCGCGGAGGTTCGCGCACGTCCCCGCGGCGACGGCCTCTTGGCCGATCGAGAGGTGCGCGAAGCCCGGGATCTCGCCGGCGAGGAAGTGCTTCTCGATCCCCTCCTCGAGCACGCGGATGCGGATCATCATGCGGAGCAGCGCGACGCCGAGATCGCGGCGCGCGCCCGCGATTGCGGGCAGGGTCTTAGCCAAGCGAGACTCTCCGGTGGACGGTGTCGAGGGCGCTCGTCGCCGCGCGCGCGGCGGCGAGGACGGCGTCGCGCACGCTCGCGCGGACGCCGCGGTAGCGGAACGAGGGGACGGAGACCGAGAGCGAGCCCGCCGGGCTCCCGTCGTGGCCGAAGAACGGCGCGCCGACGCAGCAGACGCCCTCGCAGAACTCCTCGACGTCCTCGCCGTAGCCGCGGCGGCGGACGCGCTCGAGCTCGTGCTCGATCGCCGTCATCGTCACCAGCGTGCGCTGCGTGAGCCGGCGCGGCGGGTGCGCGGCGAAGTGCTCGCGCACGGCGGCCGGATCGCGGTGCGCCAGCACCGCCTTCCCGAGCGCGCGCGCGTGCAGATCGGAGGAGTAGCCGCGGTGCAGCGCGTGGACGCGCACGCGCTGGCGCGACTCGACGATGTCGGTGATGACGACGTCCTTGCCGTGCACCAAGGCGAGATACGCGTTCTCGCCGGTCCGCGCGCCGAGCTCGCCGACGATCGCGCGCAGCTCCGGCTCGACCGGCCAGGCGCGCGCGTACGCGTCGCCGAGCCGCGCCGCCTTCGGACCGAGTCCGTACGCACCCGTACGCTCGTCGCGCGTCACGTAGCCGTCGACGGCAAGCGTGTTCATCACGTGATAGGCGCTCGAGATGTTCAGCCCCAGCTCCGCCGCCAGCCGCTTGATCGGCACGGGCTCTTCCGCCTCGGCGAGATGGTCGAGGACGCGCAGCGCCCGCCGGACCGTTCCCAACAGCTCGGCCATTTCAGTATATGAAATCCCGTTCGAGATGGTCGAACACGGTGCCGCGACGATACTCCCGCACGAGTGCCGCTGTCAAGAGATTGCCGGACGATCGGGACCTCCGGCGCAGGGAAGTTTCCTGAGGATAGCCTAAGACGCGGGTCCACACCTCACGCTGCCTCTCCTAGGAGTTCCGCTCGTGAAGCAATCTCTTTCGCGTGGTCGTTTCGTCGCCGGCACCGCCGGCGTAGCCGCGCTCACCTTCGGCAGCGGGCCGTACGTCATCGCGGCGCCCACGAAGGAAATCACCATCGGGCTGAACGTCCCGCAGTCCGGCCCGTACGCTGAGCAAGGCACCGACCAGCTCCGCGCGTACCACTTGGCGATCGACGAGATCAACGCCAAGGGCGGGATCATGGGGATGAAGATCAAGACGAGCGAGGGCGACGATCAAACGAAGCCCAGCGTCGCGACCGAGAACGCACAGCGCATGATCGATCGCGACGGAGCGGTCATGGTGACGGGCGGCTCGTCGACCGCGACGGCGGTCGCCGTCTCCGGATTGTGCCAGCAGAAGAAGACCATCTTCATGGCGACGCTCACGCACGGCGACGAGACGACGAACCAGGCCTGTCACAAGCACACGTTCCGCCGCTACAACGATGCGTACATGAGCGCACAGTCGCTCGCGCGCACGCTGGTGACGAAGTACGGCACCGGCAAGTGGTTCCACATCACCGCCGACTACGCGTGGGGTCATTCGGTCTACGACAACATCACCGCCGTCGTCGAGCCGAAGGGTGCGAAGACGATCAAGAACGTGCTCACGCCGTTCCCCGGCACGTCGGACTTCTCGCCGATGCTCCAGCAGGCGCAGGCCGCGAAGCCCGACGTCCTCGTGCTCACGCAGTTCGGCGGCGACATGGTGAAGTGCCTCAACCAGGCGGCGTCGTTCGGTCTCACCAAGTCGACGAAGATCCTCGTCCCGCTGGTCGACGAGTACATGGCGAAAGGCACGAAGGACAACTTCGACAACGTCGTATCGACGGCGCCGTGGTACTGGGAGTACCACCAGACGAAGTACCCGGGCGCGAAGAGATTCGTCGACGCGTTCTCAGCGAAGTATCCCGGCCTCAAGCCGTCCAACGGCGCGGAGACCGCGTACGCCGACATCTACATCTACAAGATGGCGGTCGAGAAAGCGGGCTCGATCGATCCCGCCAAGGTGATCGCGGTCCTCGAAGGCACCAAGTTCCAGTTCACCAAGGAACAGGAGTGGTACCGGCCCCAGGATCACCAGGGCGTGAACTCGTGCCTGGTCGTCGAAGGGATTCCGGAGAGCCAGCGGGGGCCGGGCGGGTTCGGGTTCGCGAAGGTCCTCGAGGTCCACGACGGGCCGGCGGTCGTCGCACCGCTGAACAGCCTCTCGTGCAAGATGGAGACGGCGTAGCCCGAAGCTTCGCACCAACCTGATGCGGGCCGGCGCCCTCGGGTGCGCCGGTCCGTTTCCATATCACCTCGAGGGAGTCACGTGGAAGCGTTCTTCCAAGCGATGCTCGGCGGCCTGATCCTCGGCCTGATCTACATCGCGATCGCGGTCGGTCTGACCATCATCTTCGGGACGCTGCGGCTGGTGAACTTCGCGCACGGCGCGTTCTATGCGATCGGCGCGTACATCGGCCTGGTCGTCGCGCAGCACATCGGCGTCGGCTGGGCATTCATCGCCGCGCCGATCGGCGTCGCACTCTTCGCGGTATTCCTCGACCGCGTGCTGCTGCGTTCGTTCTACGACAAAGCGCCGACGGCGCAGCTGCTCGTGACCTTTGGGATCGCGCTCGTCGTGGAGGAGTCGCTGCGCCTGATCTTCGGCGCGACGACCCAGCAGTACGCGATGCCCGACGCACTGCAAGGCTCGGTGACCCTGGGGCCGATCACGTACCCCGCGTACCGGCTGCTGTTCGCCGCCGGCGTCATCGTGATGCTGGTGCTGGTGTGGCTCTTCATCGAGCGGACGAACTACGGGCTCATCGTGCGCGCGGGGATCCGGGACCGCATCATGGTGCAGCTGCTCGGCGGGAACATCCAGCAGGCGTCGTCGGTCGTGTTCGCGCTCGGCGCGGCGATCGCGGGGCTGGTCGGCGCGGCGGCGACGCCGATCTACAGCATCGATCCGGCGACCGGGTTCGCGTTCCTCGTGCCGTCGTTCGTGGTCGTGGTGGTCGGCGGCCTCGGGAGCTTCTGGGGCGCGGTGCTCGGCGGGATCCTGATCGGCGAGCTGCAGAGCCTGACGAATCTCGTGTACGCGCCCGCCTCGCAGGTGGTCATTTACCTGTGCATGGCGCTGGTGCTGCTGCTGCGGCCGCAGGGACTGCTCGGCGAGAGCGAGGTCATCCGCCAGTGATCAAGACGGCGGACGACCTGCGGTTCACGCTGCTGTGCGCGCTCGGGATCATCGTGTTCCCGTTCGTACTCCACCCGCTCGGCGGGTACTCGGGGCTCGCGACGCAGATCGCGATCATGAGCGTCGCGTCGATCGGGTTCAACCTGCTGCTCGGGTACGCGGGGACGCTTTCGTACGGGCACGCGATGTTCTACGGCGGCGGCGGGTACGTCGCGGCGATCCTGATGTTGCGCTTCATGCCGAACAGCCCGAACCTGTGGCTAGCGGTGCTCGGCGCGACGCTTTTCGCGGCGGTCCTCGCGCTGCTGGTCGGCGCGCTCACGGTGCGGCTGTACGGGATCTACTTCGCGTTGCTGACGCTCGCGTTCGGGCAGATGATCTACTTCATCGTCGAGCAGGCGAAGGACTGGACGAAT
Source organism: Candidatus Elarobacter sp. (assembly GCA_036264835.1). Classification (GTDB taxonomy): domain Bacteria; phylum Vulcanimicrobiota; class Vulcanimicrobiia; order Vulcanimicrobiales; family Vulcanimicrobiaceae; genus Vulcanimicrobium. The sequence continues at coordinate 26,958 of DATAQE010000078.1, read as the reverse complement.
GGCGACGACGGCCTGCAGTCGGTGCCCAACGCTCTGCTGCCGATCGGCCCGTGGAAGATCGACCTGACGACCCAGCTGCCGGCGGTGAACCTGGGGCCCTTCGGCGATCTGAGCGACCTGCATCTCTGGTACGTCCTCGCCGGGATCGTGCTGCTCCTCGTGCTGGTCTTCTTCCGCGCGCTGACGCGCTCGCAGTTCGGCGAAGTCCTCGACGCGATCCGCGAGAACGAGCAGCGCAGCACGCTCATCGGGTTCAACGCGTCGGCGTACCGGCTCGCGGCGTTCACGATCTCCGGCGCGCTCACCGGCTTGGCCGGGGCGTTGCGCGCGCTGTACGACGGAAGCGTCACGGTCGACGCGGTCGGCATCGACCGCAGCGGCTCGTTCGTGATCTACACGGTCATCGGCGGCGTGCAGACGATCTTCGGACCGGTCGCCGGGACGGCGGTGATCATGTTCCTCGAGAACGTGCTCTCTGCGAAGACGCCGGCGTGGCGGCTGATCGAGGGGCTGATCTTCGTCGGCGTGATCGTGTTCTTGCCGCGCGGCCTCTCGACGATCTTCAAGCAGCGCGAGATCAGCCCGAGCCGCGTCTTCGCGCGCTCGCTGCGCCTCTCGACGGAGGAGCCGAAGGCGGTGATCGAGCCGGCGCGCGAGGGACACCGCGCGGGGCCTATGAGCATCATCGAGACGTTCAAGCTCGGGAAGCTGTTCGGCCACTTCGCCGCGGTGCACGACGTCGATTTCAAGGTCGATCCCGGCGAACTGCGCGCGGTGATCGGCCCGAACGGCGCGGGGAAGACGACGTTCTTCAACCTGCTCTCCGGGACGATCGCGCCGAGCGAAGGGACGATCAACTACAAGGGTCGCGACGTCAGCCGCATGAGCGGAACGTCACGCGTGCACCAGGGGATCGCGAAGGCGTTCCAGACCGCGAGCATCTACCCCGACCAGACGGTCCGCCAGAACTGCCGTCTCGCCGCGCTCGCGAAAGTCCAGGGGTCGTTCGCGCTGCAGGTCTTCCGGCGCTCGCAGCGGCTTGACGACGTCGACGCGCTAGCGGAGCGCGCGATGTCGCGGCTGGAACTGCTGGAGGTCGCCGACACGCGCGCCGGCGATCTTTCGCACGGCGACAAGAAACGGCTCGACATCGCGATCGCGCTGGCGACGCAACCGCAAATTCTGCTGCTCGACGAGCCGGTCGCGGGGATGTCGAAGGACGAGGCGCGCAAGACCGAGGCCCTGATCCGGCGGCTCTCGACCGAGATGACGGTGCTCGTGATCGAGCACGACATGGAGATGGTGATGGGGCTCTCCGACACGATCACCGTTTTGCACCAGGGGACGGTCCTCGCGACCGGTACGCCGGCCGAGATCCGCGCGAACGCGAAGGTGCAGGAAGCGTACCTCGGCGGCCACTCCGAAGCGGAGCTCGCGCACCCGTGAGCGCGCCGGTGACGACCAGCGCGACGTCGCGCGCGACGCGGCTGCGCGTGGACAAGATCAACAGCTACTACGGCGATAGTCACGTGCTGCGCGACCTCTCGCTGGAGATCGGCGCCGGCGAGACCGTGGCCCTGCTCGGCCGCAACGGCGTCGGCAAGACGACGACGCTGAAGAGCATCGTCGGCTGGCTCAAGCCCCGCAGCGGCAGCGTGACGCTCGACGGGCAGGAGCTGATCGGCCGCGACATGATGACGATCGCCCGCATGGGCGTCTCGCTGGTCCCCGAGGAGCGCCGGATCTTCACCAACCTCACCGTCGCGGAGAACCTGAAGATCGCCCAGGTCACCGCGCGCAAGCCCGGCTGGACGCTCGACCACGTCTACGAGAAGTTCCCCCGCCTGCGCGAGCGCCTGACCCACAAAGGCGACGAGATCAGCGGCGGCGAGAAGCAGATGCTCGCGATCGCGCGCGCCCTGCTCCAGGACGTGAAGGTGCTGCTCCTCGACGAGCCCACGGAGGGCCTCGCCCCCCTGATCGTCCGCGAAGTGGAAAACGTGGTCCGCGAGATCAAGTCCGCCGGCATCACGACGCTCCTCGTGGAGCAGAACCTCTACTCAGCATTGGCGGTGGCCGACCGCTGCTACATCATTGACCAGGGCGAGATCAAGTTCGAAGGCAGCCCGGACCAGATCCGCGGCGACGAGGACCTGCGGAAACGGTATTTGCACGTCTAGCCAGCAAAGGCTTGCACGACGTACGGATGCCTCATTGAGCATATTCATGCCACACCGGACAGGGATATTGCCATGCGCCGCAAAGAAACACTTCAAGGACAAAGATGCGGCGGTGCACTATAAACCGGCGCGACAATAACTGAGAATTATTCGGGCCTTTCGGGATGGGGACCTCATGGTGGATTCAGCGCTGTTCGGGAACGACGATTATGAGTCGGTTCAGGAACGATATTTCGCGGACCTCAGAAGGGACGGGCATATCGATGCCGATCCCTCCGGGTGGCTGAGAACGCGCTCTGACGCAGAGGATTTCGTTGCTTTCCCGAGCGTCGGCGCCCGCGACTTCTCTCGTTACTACTTGGATGAGGGCAATGCGCTCGGCGCATATAAAGACCGGATACGCAGCGTTCTAGAGGCCTGGGAAGCTTCGCTCATCTCTAAGAACGAGTTCACGCTGTGTCCCAGCGGTACATGCTCCGCCCTTCTCACACTCGCAGTGTTGAAGGCCCGTGGCGTTCGACGCGTGATCGTGGAGACGCCCGCCTATTTCGGGCTCATCGAACAACTCTCTGTCCTTGGCATGGACTTTGACCTGATACCAACATACCGTCGAAACGGATACGCGATACCGGATATCGAGAAAGTACTATCGACAGAGGGTCCATTCGCGCTCTGGATGACACAGCCACGCGCCTCGCTCGGCTTCAACCAGCCCCGTGACCTTGTGGAAATGGTACTGACCGGAATTGGAGCGAACAACTACGCCGTCATCGATGAGGTAACAGATCAAACGTTTCCAAGCCACCTCGGTGAATTGCATGGTCGGTATCGCTCCGCAAATCTGATCCGACTGCGGAGCTTCATGAAAGGCATGGGTCTGAACGGGTTCAGACTCTCTGCGGTGATCCACCCGAGCAGTATGCGGCCGACGTTTGAGGAGTACCTTGAAACGTTCGGCGGATCGCTGGATGCGCATAGCCTGCTATCTGTGAACGCATTTAGTGCAGACCTCCCGCGCTTCCGCTCTATGCTTGCCGCAGCGAACCTTCAGGTGAATGAACTTCGCCGACGGCTTGAATTGCTCACGCGAGGCTCGAAGATTGCTGTAAATCCTCTTGAGAACGGCTATATTGGAAGCATGGTGGTGGACGTAAGCCGACTTGGCCGGAACGAGGCGGAGCGGAGGATGGCACTGCTAGAGGGCTGTCGTAGCAGCGCACAGCAGTCGTTCTCGGGGCAAGTTTTTATGTGGCGAAAGGCCCGCCGACAGAAGCGATTCGGCTGAATTTCTTTACCGAGCGCGACCACATGATCCGAGGAATTGCGAACGTGCTACGGGTCGTCGGAGAAGATTGACTCGAATTGCTTTATGATCTTCCATAGCTTGCCGACGACCACCGTACTCATGCCAAGCTGAAAGTCCGCGGTCAAGTTTCCGCCGCGATAGGCCGTCAAGCGCTCGTTCACCACATCCCCGACACCGTATTCGCCCTCAGCCGGCAATGCATTATCCACTGACGAAGGCAATCCGGCTGTCCGTCGGGTGATATTTCGAGTCGGCTTAGCATTGCCTGTTTCAAGGCTGCCACTTGCAATGCCCCCGCGAACTAGGCGGCGTTCTGATTGGTACATCACCTCCGTTTTCAGATGATATCTGATGTTGATACTCGGAGATGCCGCAGCTAGCAAAGCGATAAACGCCGCTGGATGCTGCTGCAGGAATCCGACGATCAGTTCCCACGAGTTGTAGGGGGCGAGCCTTACTATGCGAGCTCCATTTCGCCGCAGTAGCGGAGCAAGTTCACGCTCGTAAAATTCCACTCGTCCATCGCCTTCGACGATGAGCCTCATGCGATCGCCTGTTGTACCCGAAATGTTGCTGACGGCAATGACGTATTCATCCACAGCACGCGCGAGGAATGCAAACGCCCCTCGAATTGCGCTCAACGCCTGGTGCTCAGTATTTCGGCTCGACAGTTCGGCGAGCAGAGCGCTAATCATGGTGTGCAATACAATAATCGTGTGCGTCAAGAGTTCGTTGCGTTCATACAGCCATAGTATGAACTGCACCCATTGGGTCAGGACGACCCCGAAGCTCCCCGCTGTTCGGAATGCAGGCAGCCAGGCATTGAGCGAAAGTGCTTCATCGAGATACACCGACCCCTCGATGAGGCTACCGTTCAGAAAATAAAACAGCAACAGCCTCTGCATTGGTTGGCGGTTTCGGTCGTTGAGTATCTTGCCAACTTCGTGCAGTGAAAGTTTTTCATGTGCTTCGTCGCCTCGATCGTTGCGGAGAAGTCCATCGTATTGAGTCGCGGTAAGACCGAAATTCTCTTCGACTGTCTGGACTTGCAACTCCGTCCCCGTAAAACGGCATTCATCGAAGCGGCAACGTCTCGAACAGCTTATTGTTAGTGGCGCAGCCGTCGAACGTACAACGCTGAAACGTTGAACTCTTGATCAAAACGTTCGTGAGGTCGCAGCTAGTGAAGGTAACGTCGACGAATTCGCAGCTATGAATTGCGGTGTCCGAGAAGGAGCATTGCTCGAAGCTCGAATCGAAGACGGCATTGTAGGCGAAGCTGCTGGAGCGGAAGTCGCAGCACTTAAATTGAGAGTTTCGGATCGCGGTGTCCTTAAAGTCGCACCGCGTAAAGTCGACGGTGTCCGCCGTAAGAGACTGGATAACCGCATCCACAATATTGCAGGCTGGAGCTGTCTTGTGATCACGAAGAATGCCGGTAAGCTCGACGTTGCGCAGTTCTCGCCCGAAGACGTTCTCAGCATCTCCGTCATTGAAGATGATCTTTCGCGGCGCCGGCGGGGCGGCGGCTTGAAAAGCTGCGAGCCGTCGATTCCGGCATTTGCTCATCGTGATTCATGCAATAATTCTCAGTTATTGTTGCAGCGTTCACGCCTTCATCACGGTGAAGTTGCCAAGAACGTTCGCTCGCGTCAACGCGGCACGAAGGGCGCGATCGCTTACATGAGTGTAGATCTGGGTCGTGAGGATGCTGCGATGTCCGAGGAGGCGTTGCACGAAACGGATGTCGGTTCCGGACTCTAGAAGCATTGTCGCCGCCGTGTGGCGAAGCATGTGAGGCGTCACGCGACGCGTGAGTCCGGCGTTCCGTCCGAGTGCGACGATCGCCGCTCGAATACGGGCGGCCGAGAGGGGCCGACCGCGTCCATCGATCAAGAATGGCCGTGCGTATCGCTCACCTGTGGAGCCGTGCCGAAGAGCGAGATAATCGAGAAGCTCTTTGCGAAGCTGAGCGTCGATAACGAAGACCGTACGCTCACGACTCCCCTTCCCGAAGACTCGAAGTCGGCCGCTGGCCATGTCTATATCGCCGACTCGAAGCGCGGACAGCTCTCCCACGCGGATTCCCGTCCCGAGAAGCAGGCCGATCGCTAGAGCCAACTCGGCCCCCTTCGCCGTCCGCATCCCCATCAAGCGCTTGAGGTCCTGCCGCTCCAGACAACGCGGTAGCCGAGCCGGTAGGCGGATTCGCAGTTCGGTTTTTGAGAACGGCGATGCATCTAAAACGCCGCGCCGAACAAGCCAGCTAAAGAGTGATCGCAGACAGGCAAGCCGGCGTTTCACCGTAGCCGCAGCAAGGTTGCGCTTTTCGGAAAGCAGATTTCGATATGCGAGGATATCGGCGGCCGAGACGACGGCGACCTTGCGTGCTCCGCGTATAAACGCGACGAATTCGGCAAGATCTTGGCGATACGCGCTCAGCGAATTGTCGGAGAGGTGTTTTTCTTCAGCGCAATAGCGGAGAAACGCTTCGGCTGCCGCGGAAACGCGCACGGGTCGAACTTCCTGGGAGTACGGGTGCGATGGACCGGCGTACACCCGACCGGTTCAGGTCAGTCTGACCGCACGAAGAAACGCGATCCCTGCGACTAGTTCTCGTCCGGCGAACAGACCCGAACGTGCAACTGAAGACGCGCTTCGACTAGTCTTCGAGGGTCGTCACGTCGCCTAGCTCTTGGCCCGTCTCCTGCGCTTTGAGCAGGCGGCGCATGATCTTGCCGCTGCGCGTCTTCGGGAGCTTCGCGGTGAAGCGGATCGCCGATGGCGTTGCGATCGGGCCGAGCTCGTGGCGCACGTGGTCCACGAGTTCGCGAGCGAGTTCGTCGGACTGCGTGTAGCCCGCACGCAGCACCACGTACGCGACGATCGCTTCGCCTTTCACGTCGTCCGGGATGCCGCAGACGCCGGCTTCGCCGCAGGCGGGGTGGGAGACCAGCGCGCTCTCCACGTCGGCCGTGGCGATTCGGTGGCCGGCGATGCTGAGCACGTCATCCGCACGTCCGCGGACCGTGATGTAGCCGTGCTCGTCCACCGTCGCGACGTCGCCCGCGACGTAGACGCCCCAGCGGAAGTACTGTGCGTAGCGCTGCGGGTCGTTCCACACGGTCGAGAACATGTACGGAAGCGGGTTCTCCACGACGAGCAGACCGCCGGCGTTAGGCGGAACGTGCGCACCGGCGGCGTCGCGCACCGAGAACTGGATTGGTCCCAGCGCCTTCCCGCTGCGGTCGGGCAACACCGGCGCCGTTGGGAAGAATCCCAGTGTCGGCGCGGCCAGCTCCGTCTGCCACCACTGGTTGCAAACCGCGACCTGACCCCGGCCCATCACCTCGTACAGGAACCGCCATGCCTCGGGATTCAGCGGCTCGCCCGCGCAGAAGATCCCCTGCAGCGACGACAGATCATGCTTCGCCGCAAGATCCGGGCCGAGGCGCAGCAGCATCCGGGCGAGCGTCGGTGCGGTGTAGAACTTCGTCACTTTGAAGCGCGCGATCGTCGCGTACACCGCGTCGGGCGACGGATAGTCCGGCGAGCCTTCGCGCAGGATGCAGCGGTAGCGGTTCGCGAGCGCGCCGTACACCATCATCGTGTGGCCGACGATCCAGCCTATGTCGCTCGTGCACCAGTACGGGTCGTTCGGAGTCACGCCGGTCGTCAGCGAGAGCATCGTCGCCGCGCCAACCAGGTAGCCGCCGTGCGTCATCACGACGCCCTTCGGCTTCCCCGTCGTCCCGCTCGTGTACAGGATGAACAGCGGGTGCTCCGCGCCGACGATCTCCGGCTCGCAGATCGTCCCCTGCTCGTCGCAGTACGCCTCCCAGTTCACCTCGCGCGGATCGGCCGGCGCTTCGCTCGACGTCCGCCGCCGCACGACGATCCGCCGCACCAGCGGCAGGTCGCGCACCGCGTCGTCCACGATCGACTTCAGGTCGACCGCCTTCCCGCGGCGGTACGTCACGTCGCTCACGATCAGCACCTGTGCGCCCGCGTCGACGATCCGATCGCGTAGCGCCGTCGCGCCGAGGCCCGCGTACACGACGGAGTGGATCGCGCCGATCCGCGCGCACGCCAGCATCGCGACGATCCCCTCGATCGTCAGCGGCATGTAGATGCAGACGCGGTCGCCCGCGTTCACGCCGTCGAGCCGCAGCGCGTTCGCGAGCTGGCTCACGCGCGCGAGCAGCTCGGCGTACGTGATCGTGCGCTCCTCGCCGTTCTCGCAGACGTAGTCGTACGCGATCGCGTCGCCGTGCATTGCGACGTGACGGTCCAGGCAGGAGACGGTCGCGTTCAGGCGGCCGTCGGGGAACCAGTGCTGGTCGTCGATCGCGCCGCGGAACACCGTCTGCGGCGTGGTCTCCCACGCGATGTCGTCCACGCGCTTGCGCCAGAACTCCGTCGGGTCGCGCAGCGTCTCGGCGACGAACGCGTCCTGGTCGCCGATCATGAACCACGACCGCGCGCCGGGCGGCGGCGGGATCACCTCGCCGGTCGAGAGCAGGCCTTCGATGTGCGACGTCGTCTCCACGGAACTCTCCGAATCGCTCAGACTTTGATGTAGTCGTGCTGGTCTATCACCGGCCCGCCGGGACCGTTCGTCACGTGATAGGTCGCGAAGTACGAACCGCGCGAGGTCGCCAGCTCGACCTCGACCGTCGCGCCGGTCGCGTCGCTCGATGTCGTCCGCATCGACGTGATCCGCGTCCCGCGGTCGATGAACGCCTCCTCCGAGAGCGACGCACCGGGATCGCCGGGCGCTTTGCCGAGCTCGGCGTACGCCGCGTTCTCGTTCCCCGCGATCAAGTCGGCGAGGTACCGCCGCACCGTGTTTTGCGCGACCCCCGAGAACGTCAGCGGCGGCGTCGCCCGCGCGACCACCGCGACCGTCGGCCGCGCCGTCGCCGGATGCGGCGTCGCGGGCCGCGGCGTCACGACGACCGGCGTCGGCGTCGCAACGGCACGCGGTGTCGCCGTCGCGCGCGGCGTCGCGCTCGGATGCGGTGTCGCGCGCACCGCGTTCGCGCGCGGCGACGCGGTCGCCGCCGGCGTCGTCGTCCCAGCAGCAGTCGCCGTCGCGCGCGGGCTCGCGGTCGCATTCGGCGTCGCGGTCGCGCGCGGCGTCGCGGTCGGCTTCGGCGTCGGCGTGTCGGTCGCGTGCGGAACCGGCGTCGCCAGCGCGACGCGCGTGGCGCGCGCGACCGGCGTCACCGCGGGCAGGCCTTGCGTCGACGAGGACGTCGTCGTCGACGCGGTCGTCGTCTGTCCCTTGTGCTGCATCGCCGACAAGAACGCGCCGATCCCGAGCCCGGCGACGACGACGCCGATGCCGAGCGCGATCGTCGGCAGCACGCTGGACGATTGCTCGGAACGCCGTGGCGGCGGCTGCGCCGAGCGGCGGCGGCGGGGCGGTTCGGGCATCGGCACGATGTTCCGTGCGCGCACCGGGAGGCCCCCCGGTCCAGCGGGAAAGAACGCGCGGTAATGCTTCGGGTCGCCATCCCGATCGACGTCTCCGCGGTCGCTCGCACCGCCTCGACCGCCTTCGCGCTCGTCACGCCGATGCGCGTCGGCGAGCTCGTCGCGGCAGCGGTCGTCGACGCGCTCGGCCCGCGCGCACCGCAGGACAAGCGCGAGCGCGTCATCCGCTCGACGCTCGCCGGGCTGAGCGAGCGCACGTACGTCGTCGAAGTCGACGGCCGCGTCTACACCGATCCGGACGACGTCGTCGTCTGCTCGGGGACCGCGACGCTGCGCTTCTTCTTACGCCGCGCACTTCACGCGGCGTGAATCAGGCCGGCGACGAGCCCGTCCTCCGTCCGTCCCTCGGAGGGGTAGTCGACTTCGCGCTCGCGTCGTACGCGCGCCGCGCACCGTTCTACCTCGCGCTCGCGCTGCTGGTCTTGCTCGTCGGAACGCTGGTCGAGGTCGCGATCCCGGCCGCGCCGCGCGACAGCGACGCCGGCCAGCTGAAGCTCCTCATCATCACCTATGCGAGCGTCTTCGTCGACGCGTACGTCGTCGCCGCGATCTCGATCGGGATCGGCACCGCGCTCGCGAAGGAAACGATCTCGTGGCGCCGCATCGCCCGCGCCGCTGCGGAGCGCTGGCTCCCCGTGCTCACGATCGGGATCCTCGAGCTCCTCGTCGTGCAGGTCACGGTACCGTTCTCGGGGCTTGGGCCGCGCCCCGACGACTATCCGGCGCTGCTGATCTTCACCGCGCCGCTCGTGTGGCTGCTCTGGGGCGTCCTCGCGCTCGCCGCGCCGATCGCTGCGCTGAGCGGCGACTCGCCGATGAGCGCGTTCTTCACCGGCATCACGCGCGCCGTCATGTTCTCGCTGCGCCGCTCGAACTTCGCGCGGCTCTGCGTCGTCGCGTTCGCCTCGGTCGTCCCCACGCTGCTGCAGGACGTCGCCTACGACCTCATGGTGCTGCACCACGTCCCGCGCCCGATCTTCTGGGCGAACGTCCCGATCGACGCCCTCACGATCGGTCCCGTCACCGCGATCCAGGCCGCGTTCGCGCTCGACTTCGCGCGCCGCGCGGGGCTGCTCGAGAAGCCGCCGGCCTAGGAGTTCGTCGGGTGTCTGCCCGACGAACGACGACGGGCGGATCGGGCGAAGCCCGAACGCGAGGGTTCACCGAAGGTGAACCCACTAACGCTGTGCGTAGGTCTGGCCGCGCCGCGTGAGCACGAGCTCCGCGTAGAGCGCGTTCGGCCAGGCGAAATCGTCGCGCGTGAACGACTCTGGCCAATCCGAATTGAACGACTCGTGCAGCCGGTGGTCGCCGACGTCCGAGGCCGCGATCCACGCGAAGACCTGGTCGACCTCACGATCGTCGGTCGCGGTCAGCGCCTGCACGCACAGCGCGAGCGGCCACACGTACCCGTGCGGCGTGTGCGGGCTCCCGATTCCCTGCGCGTACTTGCCCTTGAAGAAGTACGGATTGCGGTCGGAGAGCGCGAAGCGGCGCGTCGCGAGGTACAGCGAGTTCGTCTTCGGCAGATAGCCGAAGTACGGGATCGAGAGCAGCGACGGGATGTTCGCGTCGTCCATCACGTTGGCGTGGCCGAGCCCGTCGACCTCGTACGCGTAGATGCGCCCGAACGGCCGCAGCTCGAGCGTCCCGTACTGCTCGATCCCGCGCTGGATCTCGACCGAGAGCCCCCAGGCGTTGCTCGCCATCCGCTCGTCGTGCCAGACGTCGCGCTCGATCGTCGTCAGGTCCTTCATCACGACCGAGGCGAACATGTTCACCGGGATGTTGTAGTGATAGCGCGCCGGGTCGTCGGACGGCCGGAAGCCGGTCCAGACCATCCCGGTGTACTTCACCGCGCTGCCGCGGCCGCCGTTCGCGAGCTGCGGGTGCGTGTAGTGCGACCGCTGCGGGTGGTGCTGCTCGTCGCGCATCGTGGCGACGGCCTTCGCGAACGCGCGCCGCAGCTCGGGGGTGAAGATCGCGCGGTCGCCGGTCTGCTTGTAGTAGTCGTAGGCGAACCAGATCGGGTAGAGCAGCGAGTCGACCTCGAACTTCCGCTCGGCGACATGGTAGTTCCGCGAGAACGCGTTCGCGTACGGGTCGATCAAGATGTACTTCGCCTGGCGCGCCAGGACGCCGCGCAGCGTGCGCTGCACGTCGGGGTCGTGCTGCGAGAGCCCGATGTACGGCCGCACCGTCGCGCTCGCGTCCCGCAGCCATTCCGCTTCGATGTCGCCGGTCGAGACATAGGTCGTGCCGTCGCTCTGGGCGACCGCATGGCGCTGGATCGTCTCGTCGTACGCGCTCTTGTAGAGGACGTCGAGCTTCGCGTTCAGCGAGGGGCTCAGCGTCAGGCCGTCTCCGGCGCGCGCCGGTATCGCGGCGCCGAAGAGCGACAGCGCGACCAGCACAGCGAGAAATCGGCCGAGGATGCGGTTCAGCGGCAACTCATCATCCGTATCGGCACGTTTCCGTAGTACCATAACACGGAAAGTTAGTAACAACCTGAATCCGCCCGAGGCCCCAATGATGCTCCGCCGCGTCGCCGGCACGTTCGCGCTCCTGCTCGCCGTCGCGGCCTCCACCGCGGCCGCCCGCGCGGATCAAGCCTATGCGGTCGAAGGGCGCGACACGTTTCGCGCCGGGAACGGCGAGGTGCGCAGCGAGACCGCCTACCACGGTGTGCAGCGGCTCACGATCGCGCGCAAGGGACGGACCACGACGTACAACGCTCATGTCGAGTACGACCGCGATGCGGACGGCGGACGGCAACACGAGCGCGCTTCGTTCACCTCGACGCTGCTCCCCTCGGGCGAGCAGAAAGACGGGCCGGCGACCGATCCCGACTATCTGACCGTCCTGAACCAGCCGTTCGCGGTCCAGCTCGACGCGCAGACGATGCGCGACCTGGGCCACGTCACGCGCGCCGTCCCGTTCGACTTCCCCTCGCCGATGACCGGAGCGACCCTGCACGGGACGCTGCGGCGCCTGCCGGACGCGATGGTCGGCGTGACCCGCGCGATGGGGATCGCCTTCGAGGCCAAGGGCCCGCTCCACGGCGCCCTCCCCGACCGCCCCGACATGCAGCTCGCCGGCTCGATCACGATGAAGGGGACCGCGTACTACGCCTACGGGAGCGCGCTGCTGCTCGCCCTCGACGCGACCCTGGCGATCGACGGGAACATCGACGACTCGGCCCGGCGCTCGCCGGTCTCGATCGTCTACTCCCGCTCGATCCACGCCGCCGAGGGCAAGGAAGCCGCGAGAATCGTCCCGGTCCCCCGGCGGACATAGTGGGTTCAGCCTGCGGCTGAACCCTTCGCGGTCCTCGCTTCGCTGCGGTCCGCCCGCCGCGGGGGAAGACTGAACCTATACGGAACTCGCGCAACCGGCGCTCGCACGGTCCCGGTCAAGGACCCTGATGAGTGCGCTCGCAGCACCGATCATCGGAGACCATTACCGCGTGACCGCACCGGCAGCGGCGCCACATCCCCTCCCGTCGCATCCCGTCCCCGGACCCGAGAACTTCGAGTCGATCGTCGACGACTACCAGCGACGGCTCTACGGGTTCGCCCTCCGCATGACCGGCAACCGCGAGGACGCCGAGGAGATCGTGCAGGACGCCTTCGTGCGCGCCTACCGGGCGCTCGCCAAGATGGACCCGCAGCAACGGGCCGAGCTGCGCCTGCAGCCGTGGCTCTACACGATCACCCTCAACGTCACCCGTAACCGCCTCCGCTCCAAGCGCCCCACCAACGTGGCGCTCGACGCGCTGGCCGACCCCGACGCGCTCCTCAACGAGACCCAAGAAGGCCCGGACCAGCCGGAGCAGATCGTCGACCGCGCCGCCGACATGGTGCTGGTCGAACAGGCGCTGCTCCAGCTCCCGATGCACCTGCGCGCCGCCGCGACGCTGCGGTTCATCGAAGGCCGCAGCCACCCCGAGATCGCCGAGATCCTGAACCAGCCGATCGGCACGGTGAAATCGCACGTCCACCGGGCGGTGCGAATCCTTCGCCGCATCCTCGGGCCCCAAGTCGGCCGGATCGTCCCGAGCGATCGCCCGGCTCCCACCGAGGAAGAGGAGTAATTCATGCGCTGCTGCGACGTCGAACGTCTGTGGGACGAGATGCGGGACGGTATCGAACCGCAACGCGAGCACGTCCTCGCCCACCTGCGCGCGTGTCCGGAGTGCCAGGAGATCTACCGTGAGAACGAGGGGATCGCGTACTGCCTGACCTGTCTGCCGCCGGTCGATCCGCCGCAGAGCATGGTCGGGAAGATCCTCGACCACATCAAGACGACGGTGAAGATCATCTCGCCGGATTCGATCACGAGGGTCGACTCGCCGATCGGCAAGCTCTACGTCGCCTTTCGCCACAGCGGGATCACCGCCGTCGCGCTCGACCGCGGTGAAGGCGAGGAAGCGATCCTCGCCAAGCTCCAGCGCCGGCTCGGCCGCGGCCTGATCCCCTCGCAGGCGCCGCAGTGGGTGACCGACACGGTCGCCGCCTACTTCCGCACGCACAAGACGGACCTGGAGAAGGTCGACATCAGCGAGCTCTCGCCGTTCGAGCAGTCCGCGCTGAAGGCCGCCGCGACGATCCCGCCCGGTGAAGTTCGCTCCTACGGCTGGGTCGCGGAGAAGCTCGGCCAGCCGACCGCGGCGCGCGCCGTCGGTCGCGCGATGGCGCGCAATCCGGTCCCGCTGCTCTATCCGTGCCACCGCGTCGTCGACGCGAGCGGCGCGCTGCATCAGTACGCGTACGGCGTCGAAGTGAAAGCGCGGATCCTCGAGCTCGAAGGGTATCACCCCGCGCGCCGCTAACGATACCGTCACGATACGTCCGCGGCCCCTTCAGACCTAGAGATCAACGAAGGATAACAGGCGGACAAGAGGAGGTGGTCATCGTTACTAGCGACAGTCCCAATCGAAGTCTCACGATGATCGGAGGTGTCCGGACCTAGTCCGGCACTTCCGCCAACCGATAGACCTTGTCCGCCGCCCCGCCGGGGGCGGCTTTTTTTTGCGCTGCTGCCCCGGCGACAGGTAGGTCCCTTGCCTCCGGCGGCAGAAAATCGGAGGTTTCGTGCCAGACCCGCGCGTCTTCGCCATCCCCGACGTCCACGGCCACGCCAAAGGCGAGCACAAGTCCTTCGTCGAGGAGCGCCCTCTCCCGCTCACCGCGCGGATGCTGTTCCTGTGGTTCTATCACGCCTGCCGGCGCGGCTTCCCGCGCTTTCTGATGGTGGCGGACCACATGAATTACCTGACCTTCGAGGACCCGGCGGCGGTCAATCTGGTGCGGCGGGCGCTGAAGCTCGCGCAAGCCGGCGACCTGTACGGGGCCGCGGAGACCGCGAACGTCGACGTCGCGCACGCGGCGGTGGTGAGCCAGGGGCTGCAGCGCGGGATGCACTACTCGATCGGCGCCGAGGTCGACAACGACCCGCGCTCGCGCCCCGACGCGCAGAACATCGTCGACGCGATGCGCCCCGACGGGATCATCCGCTCGGTGCACTTCGTCCCGATCCCCCACCCGACGTACGGTGAGAACTGGCCCTGGCCGTTCGACAACCCGGAGTTCCGAGAGTTCCACGAGACGGTCGGCGCCGACCGCCTCTGGGAGCTCTACGTGAACGCGCTGGTCGACGCGATCGAGCGGCTCCCGGGGCACATCGTCGGGCACTTCTTCGTCCCGGCGGTCTTCGGGCACTGGCCGGATCAGGCGAAGCTCGAGGAGTACGAGGACCGCGTCCTCGCCGCGGCCGAGGCCCGCGGGATGGCGGTCGAGTTCAACACGCGCTTCCTCTACCGCGACAACCCCGAGGAGCTGAAGGCGCGCTACCTCGAGGCCAACAAGCGCTTCTTGCGCAAGGCGAAGGCGCGCGGGGTGCAGATCGCGGTCGGCGCCGACGCGCACTCGCCGAGGGACCAGGGCGGCGCGTTCGACACCGTCCTGGCGGTGCTCGACGAACTGGAGATCAACGAGCTGGTCTTCCCGATCGGCGGGCAGCTGCGCCGGGTCGCGCTGCGCGTCGTCCGCGAGCCGGAGCCGGAGCCCGAACCCGCGCCCGAGCCGGCCAAGGCCGAAGAATCCCCGCCCGCGGAGCCGGCGAAGCCGGTCCGCAAAGCACGCGCCGCCGCGAAGCCGACGCGCCCGCCCGAGACCTCCCCGGAGCGCCCACCCGCGCGCCACGAGCCGCCCGCGAAGCCCGACCCCGCGGCCGCCGCCGAAGCGGCAGCGGCGGAGCCCGCACCGACCGAGCCCGCGCAGCCCGAAGCCGCGGAGCCCGAACCCGCACACCCCAAACCGCCACAGACCGAAGCCGCGGAGCCCGGGAAAACCGAGCGGGCCGCTAAGTCCGACGTTCCGTCCGAATCTCCGGCGCCCGAACCGTCCGTAGCGGAGCAACCGCAGGAGGCTGCCGCCGAGCACGCGATCGTACCGGTCGAACCGCAGCTTCCCGTGCCGAAGCCCGCGCCTTCGAAGGCCGTTCCCGCGAAGACCGAGCCCGCGAAGGCCACTCACGCGAAGGCCGCTCCGGCGAAGAGCGAGCCCGCGAAGACCGCTTCCGTGAAGGCCGCTCCCGCGAAGAGCGAGCCGCCGAAGATCGCTCCTGCGAAGGCCGTCCCGGCGAAGACCGCTCCGCCCAAAGCTGCTCCGGCAAAGGCTACTCCGGCAAAGGCTACTCCGGCAAAGGCCGCTCCGGCGAAGGCTGCTCCGGCAAAGGCTGCGCCGGCCAAAGCGGCCTCCAAGGCCAATGCGAAGAGCCATTCGGCGGCGGCGAAGAAGGCGGCGCGGCTGAAGCAGGCCGCGAAGAAGGCCGCACCCGCGAAGGCGGCCGCCAAGAAGGCGACCCCGGCGCGAGCCGCGGCGAAGAAGGCTCCGGCGAAAAAGGCGGCGCCGGCGAAGAAGACCGCGGCGAAGAAAGCCCCCGCGCGCGCGGCCGCCAAGAAGTCCCCGCCGAAGAAGGCCGCCGCCAAAAAGGCGCCGGCGCGCCCGCCGGCCAGAAAAGCGGTCGCGGCCAAGAAGACGACCACGAAGAAGGCGACGAAGCGTCGCTAGGAGGACCCGGTTTGCGTAAACTCATCATCGGCGCGCTCGCGGGCGCGCTGGCGATCACCGCGTGCACGAAGGTCGGCGACCAGAGCGCGACCGCCGTGAGCGTGAGCAGCACGGGCGGCGCCGGCACCATCCCCGGCGAGCTGCGCGTCGCGATCCAGCGCGCGCCGAACACGCTGAACCCGATCCTCTCCGCGAACACCACCGAAGGCTTCCTGAACCGCCTCTCGTTCGACACGCTCGTCACGGTCGACGGACGCACCAAGAAGATGGTCCCGAGCCTGGCGACCGAGGTCCCGACCGAGGAGAACGGCGGGATCAGCCGCGACGGCCTGACGATCACCTACCACCTGCACAGCGGCGTGAAGTGGCAAGACGGTCAGCCGTTCTCGAGCAAGGACGTCAAGTTCTCGTGGCAAGCGATGATGAACAGCGCGAACAACGTCAACGCGCGCATCGGCTACGAAGACGTCAAGACCGTCGACACGCCGAACGGCACCACGGTCGTCTTCCACCTGAAGCACAAGTTCGCGCCGTTCGTGAACACCGTCTTCACCGACAGCGACGATCCGGTCTGCATCATCCCGCAGCACCTGCTCGCGTCGTACCCGAACCTCAACCAGGTTCCGTTCAACTCGCAGCCGATCGGCACCGGCCCGTTCAAGGTCGCCTCGTGGGTGCGCGGCGATCACATCGAGCTGGTCGCGAACGACGACTACTTCAAGGGCAAACCGAAGCTGCGCCGCATCGTCGTGCGCGAGATCCCGGACGAGAACACGTCGCTCAACGCGCTGCGCTCGCACGACGTCGACTGGATCTTCGAGGCCTCGCCGCAGCTCTACAAGCAGCTGAAGACCCTCGAGGGGATCCGGACGCTGCTCAACGATCAGCCGCAGACGCTCGGGATACAGATGAACATGTCGCGCCCGCTGCTCGCCGACGTGCGCGTGCGCCGCGCGATCTCGTACGCGGTCGACAAACAGGCGCTGGTCGACAAGAACACGGGCGGCAGCGCGACGGTCGCGTGGGCCGACCAGCCGCCGTACTCGTGGGCGTACGAGCCGAACGTCACCAAATACCCGCACGACGTCGCCAAGGCGAAGGCACTGCTGGCGGAGGCCGGCTGGACGCCGGGCCCCGACGGGATCGTGCGCAAGAACGGCCAGCCGCTCTCGCTGCAGATCTCGTACAACGTCGAGAACGCGACGCGGCGACTCGTCGCGGTGCAGATCCAGGCGATGCTCAAGGACGCGGGGATCGACTCGCAGATCAAGTCGTATCCGGCGAACCTGTTCTTCGCGACCTACGGCCAAGGCGGGATCCTGACGACCGGCAAGTACGACATGTCGATCTCGGGCTGGATCGCCGGCTTCGACCCCGACGACCACTCGCTCTACGAGTGCGATCAGATCCCGCGGCCGGGCCATCCCGACGGCGTGAACTACACTCGGTACTGCGACAAGGAGATGGACGTGTTGCAGCAGCAGGCGCTGAGCTCGTACGACGAGAGCGTTCGCAAGAAGGCGTACTCGGGGATCCAGAAGCTGCTCGCGCGCGACGTCCCCGAGGACTACATCTGGTTCCCGCGCCAAGCGCAACCGACGGTTCCGGAGTTCAAGAACTTCGCGCCGAACCCGGTGAACGAGGCGTGGAACGCCTGGGAATGGGAAGTCTAAGCCGATGTTCGAGGAGCCGCTGAGCCCGATCGCGCGCATCCCGGAGCTGCGCTGGCTGCGAAACGTCATCCTGGAGCGCGCGCTCACGCGCGGCGACTACATGCTCTCGGGCGGCGCGCGCAGCGACTACTACATCGACAAGTTCAAGCTCTTCGCCGACCCGCACGTGCTGCGGCGGATCGCGCGGCTGTTCGTCCCGATCGTCTCGGAGCTCTCGCCCGACGTGATCGGCGGGACCGAGCTCGGCGGCGTGATCATCGCGACGGCGGTCTCGCAGATGACCGGGCTCCCGATGATCGTCGTGCGCAAGCAGCCGAAGCAGTACGGCGCGTTCGCGCAGGAGTACGTCGAAGGCCCGATCATCGCGGGCCAGCACGTGCTGCTGCTCGAAGATGTCGTCACCAGCGGCCGCGAGCTGCTCGCCGCCAAGGCGCGCCTCGAGGAGCTGAACCTCAAGGTCAGCGCGTACGCGGTGATCTCGCGCGGACTCGCGCCGATCGGCTCGCTGATCCAGTTCTCACTCCCGCGCGGCGAAGGCGGCCCCCGCCAAAATTAGTGGCTTCGCGCTGACGCGCGAAGCCTACAACGTAATGGTCCGGTGGTCGTCGGCGACGACGATCTCGCCGCCGTAGATCTCGCGCGCCGCTTCGTCGAGATCGCGTGAGGTCGACTCCTCGCCGTAGTGCGTGAGGATCAGCCGCCGGACGCCGGCCTCGCGCGCCATCGCGGCGGCTTCGGCCGCCGAGGAGTGACCGCGCATCCCGTTCTCGACGACGCCGTGCAGCAGCGTCGCTTCGCACAGGAAGAGATCGCTCTCGCGCGCGAGCGCGACGACGCGCTCGTCGGGCGCGGTGTCGGCGGAGTACGTCACGCTCGCGCCGTTGCGCTCCCAGCGCACCGCGAACGCCGGGATGTAGTGCGCGGTGTGCGCGAAGCGCAGCGTCGCGCCGCCGCCGAGCGCCAGCGGCCGCGACGGGTCGTACTCGCTCAGCTCGAAGACCTCGGTGAGGAAATCGTCGGCGGCCTCGCGCGGGAGCGCCGAGACCATCGCGCGCAGCAGCGAGGTCCCGCCCGGCGGGAGGTAGACCGGCAGCTTCTGCGCGCGCCGCAGCGCGCCGTAGCGCAGCGCGTAGCGCAGCGGGATCAAGTCGATGAAGTGGTCGGCGTGCATGTGGCTGATCACGACCGCGCCGAGCCGGTCGTAGTCGACGTAGCGGCGCAGGTTCGCGAACGCGCCGGTGCCCAAATCGAAGACGACCGGCGTCTCGCCGTCGTCGACGAGATACGAGCTGCAGGCGCGGTCCGGCCGCGGGATCGACGAGCTCGATCCCGCGACGACCAGCCGCGCCGTCGCCGTCACAGCGATCGGACCGCCTCCAGGACGGCCGTGGCGTGTCCCTCGACGGAGACCTTCGGCCACACCTTCGCGATCGTCCCGCCCGCGTCGATCAGGAACGTCGAACGCTGGATCCCCAGGCTCTTCTTCCCGTACATGTTCTTCTCGACGATCACGCCGAACGCGTCACAGATCGCGGACGAGGTGTCCGCCAGCAGCGGAAAGTTCAGCCCGTACTTCTGCGCGAACTTCTTCTGCGCGGCGACGTCGTCACGGCTCACGCCGACGATCTCCGCGCCGGCGGCGTTGAGTTCGGCCTTCTCGTCGCGGAACGCCTGCGACTCCGTGGTGCAGCCCGGCGTGTCGGCCTTCGGATAGAAGTAGACGACGAGTTTGCGGCCGTTGAAGTCGCGCAGCCGCACGTCGTTGCCGTCTTGATCTCGGGCGCCGGCGTCCGGCACCTTCGTCCCCGCTTCGAGCACTGATCCTCCTTGTCAGACGGTTGCAGCCGCCGCCGCGTCCGGGTTCGCCGCCGGGGGCGCTTTGAACTGCGAGAGCGGCACCAGGAACAAGAGGCGGTCGAACGGCTCCATCTCATCGAAGGCGTCGATGTGGCAGAAGCCGCCCTTCCGCCAGACGGCGAGCGGGATGCAGTCGTCGGCGGGCGGCGGCTCCGGCCGCTCGTCCTGGAGCCGTTCGCCGACATTGTACTCCTCGCCGCCGATCGCGACGCGGCCGCGCGTCCCCGGGAAGCGCGAGAGCATCGCGAACGCCGGCGCCGCGAGCGCGCGGGTCGAGTGCGTGCGGATCGAGCCGAACTGCCGCGCGATCGACTCCGCGAAGAGATCGTCCTGCGCACGCATCACGACCGGCAGGTTCGGATTGCGCGCGCGCACGCCGAGCGCGATCTCGAGGTTCGCGGTATCGCTATTGGTCACGGCGATCGCGGCGCGCGCGCTGGCGAGGTTGCAGCGGTCGAGCGTCGCGTCGCGCGTCGCGTCGGCGGTGATGAGCTCGATGTGCCGCCGCCGGGAGAGCTCGACGATCGCGGGATCCGGCTCCGGCTCGATGACGACGATCCGCTGGCGCAGCGCGCGCAGATGGCTGATGACGCGCGTCCCGACGTTCCCGGCGCCGCAGACGACGACGTGCCCCCGGCCGCGAATCTGGCGCAGCCCCTGCAGCGCGACGAACTGCGCGCGCGTCAGCGCCGAGGTGGCGAACGCGATGAAGACCCCACTCGCCGCCACGCCGACGAACATGACGATGGCGGCGACGACCATCGCCGGCCGGTTCCCGAGCGGCGTGACGTCGCCGTAGCCGGTGCTGGTGAACGTCGTCGCGACGAAGTAGAACGCGGTCAGCGGATCGCGCCCCAGCGCGAGCGCGAAGTAGACGACGGCGGCGACGAAGATCGCGAACGTGCCGGCGATGACGCGGGCGACGATCGGGTCCATCGTGCGCAGCGCGCGCAGCCGCCGGTTCAGCGCGACCCACAGCCGCACCAGGTGGCGCCGGCGGCGCTCGACCACGAACGTCGCGGGCGGCCGGCCGACCGCGAGGAGCTGCTCGACCCGCGCGAACACCGTGACGCGCTGCTCGGCACCGATGCGGTGCCCGGTGAGTACGCTCGCCGAGCCGTCGAGCGCGATGATGCGCAGGCGCAGGCGGCGCTGCGCCTCGGCGGCGGTGAGGCCCGCGATCCCGAGCTCGTCCGCGCCGCGCTCGGCGAAGCCGGTCTGCGCGCCGTCGACGTCGGGGAACTGCAGCGCGTAGAAGCACGACGGGTCGAGCGCGGTCCCGACGAACGTCGCGGCCGAGTGCGAGGAGAGCGAGAGGACGGAGCAGTTCGGGAGGTTCTGCTCGATCTTGCGCCCCAGGACTTGGTTGAACTGGCGCAGCACGACGCGAATCGACGGGTTCACGTCGCGCGCTTTGAGGGCGACCTGGAGGTTCAGCCGGTCGTCGTCGGAGAGCGTCATGATCGAGACCGCTTCCTCGACGCCGGCCAGCCTGAGGACGTCGTGGTCGTTCGGTCCGTGGGGAAGGTACTGGCAGCCGAGGCGTTCCAGCTTGGCGGCGAGCTGCGGATCCTGCGTCCAGAGCAGGGTCACGCGGTGACCTCGCGTGGCGAGCAGCTCCTCGCAGACGCGGACCGCGAACGCATCGCCGCCCACGACCAGGATCAAAGGGACCGCACTCATGTCATCGTCATCGGCACAGACCGCGCACCCGCTCGCCGAGCGTCTCATGCGATACGCCCGGGAGCACTCGCTCGACGGACCAGTCATCGAGGTAGGCACGGGTTCGGGGCGCAACACGCGGGCCCTCGTCGACGCCGGGATCCCGGTCGTGAGCGTGCCCGACAGCACACCCTACACGCAGCTCCCCGGCGGGCGCGACAGCTACGGCGCGGCGCTCTCGACTCACGCCTACCTGCACGGCGCGAGCGATAAGCTGCGCGCGGGGCTGGCGGAGCTGCGGCGCGTCCTGCGACCGCGCGCGCCGGTCTACCTGACGCTGGGCTCGTTCAAGGACGCGCGCTACGGGCTCGGGATCCCGTTCGACGAGCGGACGTTCGCGCCGGGCGACGGGGACGAGGCCGGGATCCCGCACGCGTACTTCGACCGCGACGGCGTGATCGAGATGCTGTTCGGGTTCGAGATCGAGTCGATGGAAGAGGTGGACGTCGACGAGGTCGTCGGGCGCTGGGCGCATGCGGACGACGAGGCCGCGGGGCGCGTGCACTGGTTCGTGATCGCGCGCAGGAAGCCGTGAGCGTCCCGACATGGACGCCCGAGATCGTCGTGGACGCGGAGCGCGCGCGGGCGATGATCTCGGCGCGCTTTCCGGAGCTGCGCGCGGAGCGCGTCGAGCGGCTCGGGCAAGGGTGGGACAACGCGGCGTATCTGGTCGACGGCGCGGCGGTGTTCCGGTTTCCGCAGCGCGGCGTCGCGGCGCCGCTGATCGCGACCGAGATCGCGGTGCTGCCCATGCTTGCGCCGGTGCTGCCCGTCGCGATCCCCACGCCGCGGTGGGTCGGCGAGCCGGACGAGACGTATCCGTGGCGGTTCGCGGGGTATCCGCTGCTGCGCGGGACGCCGGTCGACATGGCGCGGCCGGACGACGCCGCGCTCGCGGCGCTGGCGCCTCAGCTCGGGCGGTTCTTGCGTGCGCTGCACGACGTCGATACCGGGCCGGTCGTCGCGGCAGGGCTGCCGCCGGATCTGATCGGGCGTCTGGATTCCCCGAAGCGCATCCCGCAGGTGCGCGAACGGCTCGTGACGCTGACGGCGCGCGGTGTGGTGCGCGACGACGATGCTGCGTCGTTATTGGACGGGTTCATCGCGGACGCGCCCGACGGGCCTCCGTCGCGGCTCGTCGTGCTGCACGGCGATCTGTACGCGCGGCATCTGCTCGTCGATGAGCGCGGCTCGCTGGCCGGCGTGATCGACTGGGGCGACGTGCACCTCGGCGATCCGGCGATCGACTTGTCGGTCGTGCACGAGGTCGTTCCGGCGAGCGCGCACGACGCATTCTTCGCGGTGTACGGCGCGGTCGACGAGCGGACGTGGCGGCGTGCGCGTTGGCGCGCGATCCATCATGCGGTGCTGGTGGCGGAATACGGCACCGCGATCGGCGACGCCGCGCTTGCGGAGGGCGGGCTCTCGGGACTGCGGCGGATCGGCGTCGTTCGCTAGCGCCGTCGCAGTGGCGTCAGTAGCGCGGGACGTTCGAGTCGATGGTGCGGGACCAGGCGTCGATCCCGCCGTCGAGGTTCACGGCGTTGTCGTAGCCGTTCGCGTTGAGGAACTGCGCGACGCGGTCGCTGCGACCGCCGTGGTGGCACATCACGACGATCGGCTTGTCGCGCGGGAGCTCGTTCATCCGAACCGGGATCTGCGCCATCGGGATCGTCGTCGCCCACGGGATCGAGGCGGTCGCGAGCTCGTCGGGCTCGCGGACGTCGAGCAGCACGAGATCTTCGCCGGCGTCGTGGCGGCGCTTCAGCTCGTCGACGGAGATCTCCGCACTCACGCGCGCGGTCCGTGCTGCGTCGCGATGAGGTCTTCCATCGGGCTCGACGCGCTCGCGTAGAGGCGCTTCTCCATGCGGCCCGCGAGGTACGCCTCGCGGCCCGCTTCGACGGCGAGGCGCATCGCGCACGCCATCCGGACGGGGTCCTTCGCGGCGGCGATCCCGGTGTTCATCAGCAGCGCGTCGACGCCGAGCTCCATCGCGATCGCCGCGTCCGAGGCGGTGCCGACACCGGCGTCGACGATCACCGGCACCTTCGCGCGCTCCTTGATGATGCGGATCGAGTACGGATTGCACACGCCCAGGCCGCTGCCGATCGGCGCGGCGAGCGGCATCACGGCGGCACAGCCCGCTTCTTCGAGGCGCTTGCATGCGACCGGGTCGTCGACGACGTACGGGAGCACGGTGAAGCCTTCGCGGACGAGCTCTTCCGCGGCGGCGATCGTCTCGCGGGTATCGGGGTAGAGCGTCTCCGCGTCGCCGATAACTTCGACCTTGATTAGGTCGGTGCCGAGCGCTTCGCGCGCGAGCTTCGCGGTGAGGACGGCGTCCTTCGCGGTGTAGCAGCCGGCGGTGTTCGGCAGCAGCACCATGTGCTTGCGGTCGACGTAGTCGACAAGCGTCTTGCCCGACTTGTCGTCGAGGTGCATGCGGCGGATCGCGACCGTCACCACCTGCGCGCCGCTCACCTCGTGCGCGCGCTGCATGATCTCGAGCGACGGGTACTTCCCCGTCCCCACGAACAGGCGCGAGCGGAACTCGTACTTGCCGATCTTGAGCGTATCGGTGTCGGTGCTCGTCTGCATTCTCAGCCTCCCGCGACGGCGACGATGATCTCGAGCCGGTCGCCTTCGCGCAGCGTCGTCGCCGCATGCCGCGCGCGCGGCACGACGTCGTCGTTCAGCGCGACGGCCGTTCCGTCGCGCCGCACGCCGAGCGACTCGAGCAGCGCATCGAGCGTCGCCCCGTCGCCGAGCTCACGCGGCTCTCCGTTCACCGTGATCGTCACGCCGTGTAGTTCGCGGCGCCGGGCGCCGCCCCCGTCCCGTCGTCGTGCGCCGGCTTCGTTCCCCACAGTTCCGGCTGCGCGAACATTCGCTCCGGGGCGAAGGGAGCGAGCGCTTTCGCGGCGCGACCGCGCGGCGGCCCGCCTTCGAAGAGATCGGCGATGTACTGCGCGGTAATCGGGGTCAGCAGGATGCCGTTGCGGTAGTGACCGCTCGCGATGAAATAGCCCTCGAGCGCGGTCGGGCCGATGTACGGCCGCCCGTCGTCCGACGCGGGCCGCAGCCCCGCCCAGGTTTCGACGACGGCGAAACTCCCGAGCGAGGGCGCGACGGCGAGCGCCGCGCCGAGCAGGTCATGCACTCCCGCGGCGGTGACGCGCGCGTCGAAGCCGCGCTCATCGACGGTCGCGCCGACCAGCAGCCGTCCGTCGTCACGCGGAACCAGATAGCGGTGTCCGAGCCAGACGAGCGCGCGCATCGCGCCGCGGGGGACCGCGAGCGCGAGCATCTCGCCCGTCACCGGATAGACTCCGACGCGCATGAACTCGGGGACGCTTGCGAGCCGGCCGGCCCACGCGCCGGCGGCGTTGATCACGATCTCCGTGCTCGTGAAGCCGTGTGCCGTGCGAAGCCCGCGCACGCGTCGCTCGTCGCATTCGAGCGCGACCTCGTCGGTGCACTCGAAGCGCACGCCGAGCGACTCGCACGCGGCGACCAGCGCGCGTCCGAGACGGCGGTTGTCGACTTGCGCCTCGTTCGCGACGAACAGCGCTCCCGTGAGCCCCTTCGCGAGCATCGGCTCGCGCGCGAGCGTCTCCGCGCGATCGAGGACGACGACCTCGCCGCCGTTCGCACGGAACGTCTCGGCATGCGCGACGAGCGCCGCCATCCGCGCGTCGTCGAGCGCGACGTGCAGCGTACCGTCACGGCGGAACCGCGCGTCGACGCCGGTTCGCTCGCGCAGCTCGTCGACGAACTCCGGATAGATCTCGAGCGACGTCCGGCAGAGCGCGAGCATCGCCTCGTCCCGCATCTCCTCGCTGAACGGCGCGAGCATCCCCGCACCCGCCCACGACGCCGCGCGAGCCGGTTCCGCCCGATCGTACACCGCGACCGACGCACCGCGCTTCGCGAGCTCGTACGCGATGCCGAGCCCGATCAGACCCGCCCCGACGACCGCGACGTCACTCATCGTGTACGACCGGCGATCACATCCCCGTGTAGACGGGGCCTTCGCCGCCTTGGGGCGGGACCCAGGTGATGATCTGGTAGGGGTCCATGATGTCGCACGTCTTGCAGTGGACGCAGTTCGAGAAGTTGATCTGCAGACGGCCTTCGGCCGGTGCGCCGTCGTTCTTGGTGAATTGCGGTTCGTACACTTTCGCCGGGCAGAAGTACTGGCACGGGTTGCCGTACTCGACCGTGCAGCGGTCGGCGCAGATGTTCGTGTCCGAGACGTGCAGGTGCGGAGGCTGATCCTCGTCGTGCATCGTGCCCGACTTGAAGACGTCGGTGAGCTTGTCGAAGGTCAGCTTCCCGTCGGGGACGACGCGCTTCGTCACCTGCGTCGGCGTCAGCTCGTCGAGCTTCTTCATCCGCGCGTAGCCGTGCTCGCCGGCGAGCTTGTCTTTGATGCCGAAACCGCGTCCGCCGGTCATCAAGCTGAGCTGCGCGTTCATCAGACCGCCCCAGATGCCGCTGCTGAAGCCTTGATGGAAGTTGCGCGCCGCGTGCAGTTCGTCGCGCGCCCACGACGCCCCGAACTTGTCTTCGTACGCCTTCAGCTTGTTTGCCGACGTGTCGTCCGCTTGCACCGCATCGAAGATCGCTTCGGCGGCCATCATCCCGGACTTCATCGCGAGATGGATGCCCTTGAGCCGCAGCCCGTTGAGGAACCCGGCGGAGTCGCCGACGATGCACAGCCCGTCGGCGTAGAAACGCGGCATCGCGTGCAGTCCGCCTTCCGGGATCGCCTTCGCGCCGTAGCGGATCATCTCGCCGCCGTCGAGGAGCGCGCGGATCGCGGGATGCAGCTTGAAGCGCTGGAAGTTGTCGTGCGGATCGGTCGTCGGGTCCGCGTAGTCGAGCCCGGTGACGAGTCCCATGTCGATGACGTCGCCGGTCATCCCGTAGATCCAGCCGCCGCCGAACGTGTTCCACAGCGGTGCGCCGAGCGTGTGGATCACGCTCCCCGCTTTGAGGCGGTTCGGCACGCGCCACAGCTCCTTGATGCCGACCGCGTAGACTTGCGGATCGCGGCCTTCGTCGAGGCGCAGCCGCTGGATCGCCGCCTTGCTGAGCGTCCCGCGCGGACCTTCGCCGAGCACGACGACCTTCGCCATGAGATCCGGACCGGGCTCGTAGTTCGATTTGTGCGAGCCGTCGTGCGCGACGCCTTTGTCGCCGACCCGCACGCCGACGACGCGCTCGCCGTCCCACAGCAGCTCTTGTCCCGGGAACGCGGGGAACACGTCGACGCCGGCCTCTTCCGCTTTCGCGGCGAGCCACTTCGTAAGGTTCGAGAGCGATGCGACGTACTTGCCGTGGTTGTTCAGCACCGGCGGGACGAACGGCGCCTTGATCTTCCCGCCGTTGGTGAGGAACCACATCGCATCGCTGGTGACCGGCGTGTCGAGACCGCCGGTGATGTCCTCGCCGGGGAAGAGCTCGAGCAGCGACTTCGGATCGACGACGGCGCCGGAAAATCCGTGGTTCCCGATCTCGCCGCCCTTCTCGATGACCATGACGGCCAGCTCGGCGCCGGCCGCCTTCGCGAGCTGCTGGAGCCGGATCGCGCCGGCGAGCGAGGCCGGTCCGCCTCCGACGAACAGGACGTCGACTTCGAG
>DATAQE010000068.1:0-1736 GCA_036264835.1 Candidatus Elarobacter sp. | reverse complement strand
TGGTGAAGCCGAGCTCGCGCACGGCACGAAGGGACGCCGGGCTCAGGCCCAGCGTGTCGAAGGTCGGTTGCATCGATTCTTTCGAGGACGAAGCGCGCGAGGTCGATCGTCTACGAACAGGTTCGAAAGATCGCGCAAGTGGTGGCCGCCTCTCGGGCGACCATTCATTCTACCACGACGAGGATAGAAAGTCGAACGCCGAGCGGAGCACGACCTTTGTCGTACGCCGCCCGGCGTTGCGAGTTGCCGGGGAGAGGTCAGGTCAGACGCCGCCGGCGCGCCTCGTCGAGGAGTTCCGCCCGCGTCGTGACGCCGAAGGCCTGATGCACGGTCGCGATCTGGTTTTGGATCGTGAACGTGCTCCGGCTAAAGCGTCGCGAGAGGTCGGCGACGTCCGCGCCGCTCCAGAGCGCCCGTGCGATCTGTCGCTGCAGCGGTGAGAGCTGCACCGGCATCTCGTCCTCGCGCGCGGCCGAACGGTCGGCGAGCGTCGCGAGGGGGCAGTCGGGATAGGTGCCCGCGTGGCGGACGGCCGCCGCGCGCCAGCGCTCCTCGCCGGTGAGCTCGGCCAAGGCCGAGGCCGCGAGCGAGGCTCGGAACCGGTACGAGGCGGCGTCGAAGATCCGGTACGCCTCCTCGAGCGCGGCGACCGCCGCGCTCT
The DNA here is from genome assembly GCA_036264835.1 of Candidatus Elarobacter sp. Taxonomy (GTDB): domain Bacteria; phylum Vulcanimicrobiota; class Vulcanimicrobiia; order Vulcanimicrobiales; family Vulcanimicrobiaceae; genus Vulcanimicrobium. The sequence continues at coordinate 1,075 of DATAQE010000068.1, read as the reverse complement.
TCCGCCCGAGTGTCTGCTCGATCCGTCCCTCCGCGTACCGCTGAAACGCGCTCGCGCGCGGATCACCGTACACGCCGAGGTTGGGATCGACGTTCTCCGTCCCGATCTGGGAGTACATCGCCGCGTACTGCTGCGCACGCGGCGCGTCGGTCGGTGCGTGGAGCACCGCGAACAGGACGAGCAGCTGGCGCTCCTCGTCGTGCGTCGAGCCCCATTGCACGTCGTACGCGAGCGCGTCCGCCTGCGCCATCTCTTCCGCGGTCCAGAACTCGTTTCCGGAGAAGCGAGCCACGGACGCACGGTCGAGATGAGCCAGCACGCGCCACGCGAGGGTCGGTGCCAGCGAGCGCGCCTCCTTGAACGCCCACTGCGCCTCGCCGGCGCGGCCGCGCATGAACGCGTCCCAGCCGAACGCACGCAGCGTCGTGTAGTGATGGCGCGCGACGTCCGGCGTCCAGGCGAGCGCGCCGGACGCGCGCCGCGCCGCGGCGACGGCCGCCCCGTCCGCCATCTCGAAGCCCACTTGTGCGAGCGCGTGGATCGAGGTGGCGAGCGTCGCGACGTCGACCGGTTCCGCGGTCGGCGCCGTGGCGAACGAGACCGCTTTGCAGAGGTCCTCGACGTGCGCCGCATAGTCGCCGGAGCCCGCGCGCATCCATGCGCGAAAGGCGTAGGCGGCCGAGGCGATGCTGGGATCCGGATGAGCGATCGCGAGCTCCGCTTCCCGAGCGCCGGCGTCGCATTCGCGCCGGTACCAGTGCATGCGGAGGTCGTGATAGGCCATCGTCGCGAGACCGTGCGGAACGGCGTGCGCGAGCTCGCGCGCCTCGGCGTAGCGGGATTCCGCCTGCGAGAACGCGCGCACCAGCGAGTGCGCCTTTCCGAATTGGATCGCGAGGTCGAACCGTTGCGCGGGCGAGGACACGAGGTCCGCGACCGTGCTGAGATACCGTACCGCGCCCACCGGGTCGCGGCGGCCGATCGTCTCGGCCTTGAGGATGACTGCCGGTTCGGCGAATTCCGCCGGCCAGTCTTCACACCCGTTCAGGAGCTCCAGTGCGGCGTCGTACAACGC
>DATAQE010000023.1:0-2103 GCA_036264835.1 Candidatus Elarobacter sp. | reverse complement strand
CGCGTGAAGATGACGCCGCCGCCGAAGGCGCACCTCGAGGAGAAGGCGTCGTTCGCGCTGTTCCACCATCCGGGGCTGCGCGCGTACTGGCGCACCGAGCTCGGTGAGGCGATCGACGAGCGGCTGCTGGGGATCTTCCCGCGGACGTGGATCGTCGACCCGCGGCCCGTGCCGTGGCAGTCGGTGATCGCCGATCTGTCGGCGAACGGCGTGCCGGTGCACGACTGGTCGCAGCTCGAGGATCTCGGGAAGAGCGAGCGCGACTACGTGCTCAAGCCGTCGGGGTTCAGCGAGCTCGCGTGGGGCTCGCGCGGCGTGAAGGTCGCGAACGATTTGACCAAAGATGCGTGGAAAGCCGCGCTGAGCGAGGCGCAAGCGTCGTTCGGCAAGACGCCGTACGTTTTGCAGCGCTTCCACAAGGGGCGGCGCGTGCGCGTGCCGTTCCTGAGTTCGTCGAGCGGTGAGATCAAGGAGATGGACGGGCGCGTGCGGCTCTGCCCGTACTATTTCGTGAGCGGCGACGAGACGCAGCTCGGCGGGATCCTGGCGACGGTCGCGCCGGCCGACAAGCGCGTGATCCACGGGATGAGCGACGCGATCATGGCTTCGTGCCGGCTCGCGGACGACGGCTTCTGACCACCGAAGCGCAGGCCGCGCCGCCGCACTTCACCGCGGCGATGCGGACGCGGCACCGCCTGTTCGCGTTCGGCACGTCGGCGCTGGTCGCGCTGCTGGTCTACGTCGCGGTGCCGACGTGGCTGCACGGTGCGACGCGGTTCGTCGCGGCGTACGACGCGGGGACCCTCACGCTGCTCGCCTTCTTCTGGCTGAAGAGCCTGCACGCGGATCCGCGCATGACGCGGGCGCGCGCCGCGCTCGACGATCCGGGGAAGAACGTCGTCGCGCTGATCGTGCTGGTCGCGGTCGTCGTCGGCATGGTTGCGGCGATCGCGATCATCGGCCACGGCCCGCAAGTACGAAACGACGCCGAGAAGTGGGAAGCGTACGTGCTCGGCGTGCTCGCGATCGTGGTCGGCTGGTTCCTCGTGCACACGATCTACACGTTTCGCTACGCGCACCTGTACTGGTACGACGACGACGGCGACGGCACGGCCTGCGGCGGGATTAAGTTCCCGGAAACAGAGGAGCCCTCCGACTGGGACTTCGCCTACTTCGCGTTCTGCATCGGCACGTCGTTCGCGGTCTCCGACCCGCAAGTCACGGAGACCCGCGTGAGGCGCGAAGTCATCGCGCACTCGATCATCTCGTTCGCCTACAACTCGGTGATCGTCGGCATGGTGATCAACCTCTTCGCCGGCATCTTCGCGGCCGGCAGCACCGGCGGAAAATAGCCGCCCTCAATTCGGGAGGGCGTCGAGGATGGCTTCTACCTGTTCGGCCGTGTTGTGGCCGTGGGGGGCGATGCGGATGCCGGTTTGACGGTAAGTCGTCACGATCCCGGCTTGTTGGAGGCGTTTGCCGAGGGCGAGCGGGTCGAGGTCGTCGCGGCGAAAGGTGACGATGCCGGATTTTACGTCGTCGCGCGAGCGGTCGGTGAGGAGCGTGTAGCCGCGCGAGCGAAGGCCTTCGGTGAGGCGGTCGGTGAGCGTGAGGACGTGCGCGGCGATGCGGTCGAGGCCGGCTGCGGCGAGGACGTCCATCGACGTCGCGAGTGAGAGCGCGCCGAGAAAGTTGGGTGTGCCGCCTTCGTAGCGCGACGCGTCGGCGGCCGGGGGCTGGTCGTAGTCGAGGAAGTTCCACATGTCGCGCGCGGAGCGCCAGCCCGGCATGCGCAGCGCGATGCGGTCGAGCACGCTCGCGCGCAGCCACAGGAAGCTCACGCCTTGCAGCGCCATCAGCCATTTCGCACCGCCCGCGTAGACGGCGTCGACGTTCGTCGCGTTCACGTCGAGCGGGAACGCGCCCAAGCCCTGGATCGCGTCGACGGCGAAGATCGCGCCGTGCGCGTGCGCGATCTCGGCAAGCGCCGCGAGATCGTGGCGGTAGCCGTCGTCGAACGTCACCCAGGAGACTGCGACGACCTTCGCGCGCGACGAGATACGACGCCGCAGGGCGTCGGGTGTCATGCGCTCGCGCGGCGCG
>DATAQE010000006.1:0-21591 GCA_036264835.1 Candidatus Elarobacter sp. | reverse complement strand
CCACGCGGGCCGGCTGATCGAGGCCGTCGGGGCCAAGGGGTGGCGCGAGGGCGCGGCGGAAGTCTCGGACCTGCACGCCAACTTCATCGTCAACACCGGCGGCGCGTCCGCGCGCGACGTCGCCACGCTCCTCGCGCGGGTCCGGAGGGCGGTGGAAGAGCGGTTCGGCGTCGACCTGCACCTCGAAGTCCACTTGGTCGGAGAATTCGTAGACACCGCATGCCCAGCCTAAAAGTCGCCGTCGTCATGGGCGGTCCGAGCGCGGAACGCGAGGTCTCGATCGAGAGCGGAACCTGCGTGATGCGCGCGCTCACCGCCCTCGGCCACGAAGCCCGCTCGCTGGACTTCGACGCGCGCTTCGTGGACGCGATCCGGGAGATTCAGCCCGATGTGGTGTTCAACGCGCTCCATGGGCGCGGCGGTGAGGATGGGACCATCCAGGGTGTGCTCGAGTGGATGGGGATTCCGTACACGGGTAGCGGTGTGGCGGCGTGCGCGATCGCGATGGACAAGCACCTGACGAAGAAGTTGCTCGCCGCTGAGGGGCTGCCGACGCCGGCTTGGGATACGTTCGATCTGACGGGCGGGACGTTGCCGTTGCTGCCGGGGTCGTTGAATTTGCCGCTCGTCGCGAAGCCGCGAGCGAGCGGGTCGAGTGCCGGCGTATCGATCGTGAAGACCCACGAGCAGTGGACGAAGGCGATGATCGACGCAGCGGAGCGCACTCCGGAGATCTTGGCGGAAGAGTTCGTACCGGGGCGGGAGTTTTCGTGCGGGGTTCTCGGCGAGGAAGCGCTGCCCGTCGTGGAGATTGTGTCGTCGGACGAGTTCTATAGCTACGATGCGAAGTACAAACCAGGCGGCTCACGTCACTTGATTCCGGCACCGATCGATCACGACCTCACGTCGCGATTGCAGACTTTGGCGCTGTCAGTACACCGGCTCGTCGGGCTGCGTGATTACTCTCGCACAGACTTTATCGTGACGGACCACGGAAGGCCTACAATTTTGGAGGTAAATGCCCTGCCGGGTATGACGCCGCAGAGTCTCCTTCCGGATGAAGCGCAGCACGCTGGCATTGCCTATCAGGCGCTTGTGGAGCGTCTCCTTCAATATGCCGCAGGCCGCAACACCGTTCTAACTGCATAACAAGTCATCGTAAGTTCGGAAAAGAACTTTGCGAAGCCGACGTCATCCGACCGAGGCTCGGTACGATATCGGGGCAGATTGTCGGCTTGCATTACCGCCGACGAGCCGTCATGGTGGCGAAACCGACGTCGCTAAGGCGGTTCAGCAGCGCCGCCATACTGATGGCGTAGCGCTGCGCGAGATACTCCAGATCATCGTCCGTTATTGTGTCAAAAGCGTCGCGGCGAGTGATATCGTGCTTCAACATTGACTTTGGCACCAGCAGTTCGGCTGCGAACCGATTCGCCTCCATTTCAATCTCGGTGCCGTGCGAGGACGAATCCGTGTCGCGAAACAGCACGATTCCCTTATCGACATGCACCTCACCTGTTTCGTGGCCCAGGACGAGATGCGCGAGCTCGTGTGCAAGCGTGAAGCGTTGGCGGTTCTTATGATGTCGTGCATTCACGCCAATGAGACGCTCTCCGTCCGTGATTGCTAAGAATCCCGAAAGGGAATCGCCTAAACGCGGATATTCAATTCGCACCCCTAAATCATGCGCGATTCGCTCGAGATCAACAGGGGGCTCTTCAATGCCGTGCTTCTCTAGCAATCTCGCAACTTCAGCCGTGAAATTCCTATTCGGCATTACGACTCGTCGCGCGCTGCACGATCGCAAGGATCTCAGCGCGCTCGTTGCGTTGGAGTGGCCGGACGCTCGTTAGCGCAATTTCTGGAGGCGGTTCGGCAGCGCGCCCCGTATTCGCGTCGGGAATCAGTTGTGTCGCTGGGATGCCAAGGTAAAGCGCCGCTTGCATGAGCGTATGGACAAGCATCTTTTGGCGTCCTGCTTCGATGTTACTGACGCTTCCCCGGCTAAGGCCGAGGGCCGTAGCGAGTTGTTCTTGAGATATACGCTTGTCTCGACGGGCTGCGGCGATGGCTGCACCAATCGCTTCGTATACTGCCATCTCGTCGAACATACTTTCGATTAAACGGCATTCAGGCGCATTACGTCAAGTTCGGAGCTTGTGTCACAAGCAATAAGGCGAACGAGACGCTTACTGCATTGACATGACGGACCTCGTGCGCTATCGTTTGTGGTGCGCCGCTTAGGCAGCCTGTGCGGGCAGCAACCCGTTCCACCCAGAGCACGCACCATTGCCTCAACTGGGATTTACAGACTATCTCGAAGTCGTAATGCGCGCCGGCCCGCCTAAGGCGTCGAAGCTTGCGGTGATCAAGCACCGTGGTCCCTACTCGCCAGCCTCGGACTTCTACAAAGGCATTCGCGAGACGTTGGTCGAGACGCATGCCGGCGGGCACTCGAAGTCGTACCTTATTGCCCAGGCGTCGGCGCGTGCCACAAATGTGCGCAAGGCCGCGCACTACCCCGCTATCGCAGCGGAGCATTGCCGCTGGTGGGGCCGCAAATACCTTTGCTGGTTCGACCCACCACGAGCGACCTGGTCGAGCAACGGCGTGTCAGTGTCCGTGAACCCGGAACTGGGCCTAATCATCAACGGAACGGAACACGTTTTGAAGCTGCACTTTAAAGACCAACCGTTGGCGCGTCACAGGATCGCGGTCGGACTGGAGCTCATGGGCGCAGCTCTTGCTATCACACGTCCCGGTGCTGTGTTCGGCATCCTGGACATCCGCCGAAGGCGCGTTCACCCGTACCTCCACAACGCGGTTATGCAAGCGCAGCTTGCTGCGGAAACCGCGTACATCGCCTCGCTCTGGCCGCATATCTAGGGGCCGGAATGCGTGTACTCCAAGAAGTTCTGCCAACTCCTGAACAACTTACTGTGATTCGGTCAAACCGTCCCGGATACTTTGTCGTGCGCGGTGCTGCAGGGAGTGGCAAGACCACGAGCGCGCTCCTGCGCTTGCGGTATCTCTCGAATGCGTGGCTTGCCCGGAGTGAGCGCCTCGGCCTCGACTATCCGGTAAAGATCCTTGTACTGACCTACAATCGTACGTTAAAAGGGTATATAGAAGAGCTTGCCCGCGAGACGATTGAGGAGGTCGACGGACTTCAGCTGACTATCTCAACTTTCGGGAAATGGTCCAAGCGCCTCACATTGACTGGCGAAATTCTTGACGAACAAGTTCGTCGCGAGAAGGTTGCTGAGTTTGGCGCCGCGCTGCGGCTAGACCGAAACTTTCTTTGTGAGGAGGTCGATTACGCGTTGGGCCGCTTTCTGCCGGAAGATCTCGAAGAGTATCTGACGGCTCGCCGGGTAGGTCGAGGACCTTTCCCACGGGTCAATCGCCGACGCTTGATGGACGAAGTGATCCTTCCGTACATGGCATGGAAGTCAGACGAGGGGCTCCCCGACTGGAATGATATCGCCGTCGAGTTGTCACGGCAAAGGCTCGGACGAGGTTACGACGTGGTGGTTGCTGATGAAGTCCAAGACTTCTCGGCCAACCAGCTCCGCGCGGTGCAGCGACAAATGGCCGATGTCAATTTTTCCGTCACCTTCGTCTTAGATCAAGTGCAGCAAATCTATGCGCGCGGCTTCACCTGGCAGGAAGTGGGGCTGCAGATCACGGCGCGCGACACTGTGAGGCTCACACAGAACCACCGAAATACGGTAGAAATCGCGCAGTTTGCGCGAAGCATCTTGCGTGACATCGACGTATCAGAGGAAGGAACGATCCCGGATTTTAGCAGATGCATCACAAGCGGTCGCAAGCCGATCGTAGTTCGAGGAAAATTCCAATCTCAGCTTGACTTCGCCATTAACTACATTGCCAATAACGTTGACGGAGAAAACGAATCGGTCGCGTTCCTGCATCCGAAGGGATGGTTTAACTTTGTCAAGGACGGGCTCTCCGCCGCGGGGCTAGGTTGGGTCGAGATCACTCGAGAATCGGAATGGCCTCAGGGTGATGAGTATATCGCGCTTAGCACGCTTCATTCGGCCAAGGGTCTGGAGTTTGACCATGTATTCTTGCTCGGACTCAATGAGCAAGTAACACGAGAGCATGGAGACGAAGAAGGCGACACGCAACTCGAGACATTGCGTAAGCTCTTCGCGATGGCAGTCGGACGCGCCAAGAAAAGCGTTATCGTAGGATACAAGCCGGGCGAAGAATCCGTGCTCATACAGTATATTGATCCTGCGACGTATGAAGAAGTCAACGCATGACCGTCGTGGTTCAGGAGGACGTCGCCGCGCTCGTGCGTGAGCTTGGCGTCGAGGAGGTCGTGCACTTTACACGAAACTGCGGACTGCTCGGCATCGCCGCCGAAGGGGCGGTTCTTGCGCGGAAGCATCTCGACAGGAGTCAGTATCTCAAGCATATCTACCGCCCAAATGCGAAGCTGCGCCGCGACGTTGAGCAGTTGGACTATGTGAACCTTTCGATCGGCCGCGTTAATGCGTCCTTGCTGGATATTGCCATGAACAAATGGTACCGTGATGAGGAGGATCTCTTCTGGTGCGTGCTAGCGTTCAGCCCCGAGATTCTAAGTCATAATGGAGTGCTGTTCGTTACCACCAACAATATGTACACCGGGGCGGTTCGTGCTCCTGGGGCGGCAGGACTCCGCGCTCTGTACGAGCCAGCGGTTGAGCAGTGGACCGGCAAGATCGTTCGGCGACGTCCCGAAACGGAGCGCGCATGGCCGACGTGTCGCCAGGCGGAGGCCTTATATCCCGACGCGCTGTCGGTGAAATATTTGACGAAGATTTACCTCCGTGACGAAGCGGATGGGGACGAGGCTCACGGGGTACTAAAGACTTTTGGACTCAATCGTATTCCGCTGGTGATCGACGCCTCGATGTTCAAGTGAGGGCGGGAATGAGCGATCTCAATTCGGTGTTAGGCAGCGCACGCTGGGCGGCTTACGGCGACATTTTGGGCTTCATCACGGAGCTTACGGACGCCGCCGGTGTGAAGCAGCGGATCGGCTCGCCTCGAGTCGAGCGGCCTGTGGCGTGGCGCCGTAAAGTCGGCGGCCAGTTCGGAGTTGAGGCTAGCCTGCCCGCAGGGGCGTATTCTGACGACACTCAATTAAGGCTCGCCACTTGCCGCGCTATCCGGGGAGACGGGCGGTTCGATGTAGAGGCGTTTTCCAAGGTTGAGTTGCCAGTCTGGTCTTCTTATGCCCTAGGAGCCGGTCGCGGTAGCCGCGCCGCTGCAACGTCCCTTACGCGTCATGTCTACACCTGGTCAACTAACTTTTTCGAGGAGAAATCGACTCGGTACGTTGATGGCGGCGGCAATGGCGCTGCAATGCGAGTGCAGCCGCATGTTTGGTCCGCACGCAATCCCGGAGACATGGCGTCATATTTGCCGGATGTTTTGCGTAATAGCCTCACGACGCATGGCCATCCGAACGGCTTTCTTGGTGCCGCGTTCCATGCTATGGTTCTCGCATTTGCTTTGCACGAAGGCGAACTGCCGCATCCGCGTCGCGTGCAACAAGCGCTTCCAGAGCTACGTGTTATCAGGGCAATTGTCCATAACGATGCCGACCTGCAAGACTTTTGGTTAAGCAAATGGGAAAGAGAATCGAATCGTACCTTATCAACGGCGGTGGATGAGACGATTCGCGACATGCGGGAAATGCTCAACGTTGCGCTAGCTGTAGAAGCCGGCGAGCCTCCCTACATGTACAGCCGCATCGCCGATACATTGGCCCTCCGGGATCCGAAGGTGCGTGGCTCAGGAACGCACACCGCGATCGCAGCTTACTTGCTTGCATGGCTGTTCAAAGAGGATCCGCTTGCGGCGATGGTCACCGCCGCGAACGAGCTAGGCACCGATACTGACAGTATCGGAACGATGGCCGGAGCGTTGATCGGTGCGGTCACATCCCTAGAGATACCTGGCGTAATTCAGGACTTGCGGTACATCGACCAGGAAGCGTGTCGGCTCCAGGCGATTGGAGCGTCACACATGGAGTCGAGTTTCTCCTATCCCGACCTGTTGCGCTGGGAGCCCCCGCAAAGTCAAAGTGACGCCGTCGGACTCGTCGGGGGAAAACCGGCATTGAGCGGCCTGGGCTTTGTGGTCGAACAAGGTCCGGCATTCCAACGTGCTGGCAAGGACGTCAAGAATGTCTGGCAATGGATGACCCTTGATTTTGGACAGAGCATCCTCGCAAAAGTCCGGCAACCGATCCCCGACCTTTCTCCATCGTCTGCGCCGACGCGTCGCCAGAACGACATCGCGAAGTTGGCCGGGAAGCGTGAAATCCCCAGGCAATTAACGCTTACCAGCGACGAGCATGCTGAACCTGAAATGCCGGAACCTATCTCGATTCGCATCGAGGCGGGCGCCACCGAGCCGGCGGCGTCGCGACGATTTTGGGAAGTTCGTCGAGCGCCCGATCATAGCGTTCGCGGCGAAAAAGCTGCGGAGCGGGAGCGCAAAGCTCAGGGCTCGCTTCCGGATACGGAGACCTTGGCCACACGCATTGAAGATAGCGGTTTCAAGCACGATCTCATCGGTCGATACATCGAGCGTTTTGCGCATATCGAGCATGGCCCCGAACTCGGTGCGGTATTTGCTGCAGCAGTCATTCGACGGATGCGACGACGGGGGCGGGATAATCCGTAGCGGCACTTTTTAGCGTGCGATTCGACGGCGCCGGTGATCGGTCGAGCTCGGATAGTAGAGCTCGATTTCGACAGTACCTGCATCATCGCTCGTCCCCTAGCTTTGTGAAGTGGGCGTCGTTGGCGGCTCGCGGGATCTCGTCGCTCACGGCCGCAACGCGGTCCGCGAACTGCTGTGTCGCTTCGGCGCGAGGAACCGCGCCGACCTCGGGGAGCTGGCGCGCGAACGGGACATGGTATAGCACGCTGCCGTAGTAGGGCTCGTACCGGTCCATCCAACAGGCTGGAGTCGCGCGCCCCGCGCCCGGCATGAGCTCCACGGACCTCGGCCACTTGCCTCGACGGGAGAGCGCGGTTGAACTACGCGTGGACGTGTCATGCGAAGGCGACGGCGGAGCGGTGCTCCGACTGCGGCCATCGCGCGTCGCTCCACGGCGAGGGCGGCTGCGCACACCGTTCGGCAGGGACGAGGGAACAGCGTCCACACGAGTGCGCGTGCCGCCGCACGGGCTTCGAGCTTCGTCTCGGGCGCGGGCCGCGCCGCACCGCGTGAGCCGGGCACGCCGTCGATCGTCTCTGCGAGTCGCGCTTGCGGCCACGCCGGAGCCGCGTCTCGCCTACACCCCGGGGACGATCGGCGGCGCCGCCTTTTGGATCATGGCAATGAGCTCCTCGGCCGATGCGAAGACGTGCGCACCGCGCGAAAGGTACGTGCGAGGCCAGCTCAGCGATCGGTTCTCCACGAGACCGCGCGGAATGAACAGCCCGCGGCCTTGCTCGAGCGCCTTCCGCGCTTGGATCAGCGACCCGCTTCCGTCCGCGGCTTCGATGACGACCGTCCCGAGCGTCAGCGCGCTCATCGTGGCGTTGCGCAGGGGAAAGCAGTACGGCTTGGTCTTCGACGCCGGCGCGAACTGAGAGATAACGGCGCCGGCCTGCGCAATCCGACGCTGCAGTTCGGCGTTCTCGCTCGGATAGCAGCAGGTCAGCGGCGTACCGATCACGGCGAACGTCGTTCCGTCGGCCTGCAGAGCGCCGGTATGCGCGGCGGTGTCTATCCCGCGAGCCAGTCCCGAGGCGATGGCGAACCCGTGCTTCGCAAGCAGGTATGCCAGCTTGCGGGCACGAGCGCGCCCCGCGTCCGAGGCGTCACGCGCGCCGACGACGGTGATCGCGGGCAGGTTGAGCACGTATGCATTCCCGCGCACGAACAGCAGCGGAGGCGCGTCGGCCGTCGCCGCCAGCCGAGCCGGATAGCCCGGCCGGCCGCGTTCGAGAATGACGTCGTCCGGTTCAAGGCCGCGCAACGTGGCCGCTTCCCGATCGATCATCGGAGCGTCACCTCCCCGGAGAAATACGCTTCCGAGAGACGCACCAGCGCCATCGCACGGTGAATCGACGCCGACAGCGTCGCCCGCGTGATGCGCTCTCCGTCCGACTCATCGAAGACCGGCACGTTGCCTGCCGAACCGATGCTCGAGACGCGAGAACGCTCCTTGATGTACCGGTCCGTCGATTTCACGAGCCGCCACGGCACGATCATTACCGGAAGCGGTCCGTCGCCGAACGCGATGCGCCAATCGCCGAGCGACCGTGCCGGATCGTTCAACGCGGCATGCACCGAGCGACAATCGACGCGCAGAACGTCCTCGAACTCGAGATGCCGGCACCAGCGCAGAACGAGCCGGTGATCCGGATCCATCATGCTGCGAACGTCGATCGTCCACAGCCCGGAAACCGGCAATGCCGCCGTCATCGTCTGCGTACTACGCATGATCCGCATCCGCCAGGAAGCACAACAGACGATAGCTGCCTTCGCAGGGCGCGCCGATGTAGAAACCGGCTCGGCGAAGCGCCGCCATGTCGCGATGAAACGACCGCAGCGACACGCCGAAACGCCGCCGATAGTCCGGATCGTGACCGACTCTGCTCGCGCCAATCGCGGTGAGCCAGATGAGGCGTACGAGCCGGAAGGCAACGCCTTCACCGGATGCGTACGAGGGGCGCGCAAGCGACGCGCCGGGGAGCTCGATGCGAACGCGTCGAATCGAGTGGCTGTCATTCGGTGGCCTAATTCCATCGGGTGACGGACTCGGTCGGTGTTCCAGCACCGGCCGGGTCGCTTTATTTTATTGTCCGCGCATAGCGCGTGTCACTATTGTAGCACCGGCGAATCATGACGGCAAGCTGTGCGTGGCGATTCTCTGCGATCTAATAGTCCGTTCAGCGCGTCTGTAGTCCAGAAGTTAGGTATTGACTACGCGCTAAAAAGTATGCTGCAATTCGGGACGCTGTACCGCGTCGGTGAGCCGCCGTCGTGCAATGATTCAGTAGCCCACCCTAAGGAGAAGTCAAGATCGTGAGTCGGAATGAACTCCCCGGCAGGACCCGCTTGTTGCGAGGCCCCGCAACAGGCACATCGTCTGATGCGCCTCATCGCGGTAAGCGTAGAAGGACGTCTAGCTGCACGCCCGATTGATGGCGCTTGCGCGCATTGTGGTAGTGCTGCTCTATACACCGGTGCGGCTGCCGCTCTAACTGAACCCGAGGCAAAATACGCTCGCGGACTTATCGACAAAGAGAGAGCCTTCGCGAGCGCAACCGCCGCAGGTCGTTACACGACCGCAGCCGAGCTCGACCTGCCCCAGCCCGGACAGCTCGACGACATGGGGCTCTCCGCCCGGATTTGGAGTGGTATGCTGCTCGACCCCCGGTCCGTGAAACGCGATACCGTCTTGAGCTATCTGGGCCTTACGCCCGGCAAAGAGCGGTTCATTGACGTTCCTGGCCCGCTGAAGTCAGTGCGTGTCAATGAGTACGCCGTGATGCATCTCGAGGAAAACCGGTATGAACGCTGGGACTCTCGCCATGTCGGCTACATACCGCTAGTAGAGACAACTCTGAAGCACCCGTTCGAGATTTGGTATGGTGCCGGAACGATCGCCGGTGCGCCGGCACCACCAAACTATCGCTTCCTCTCCCTGTACCAAGTCGATGCAGTGTATATGACGCACATCGTAATTTACAGCCCGCGTCGGAAGCGGGTAGTCACGAGCCACAGGCTGACCGGGTGGCCCCAGTGCATGGAGCGGCGCTCCGGAATTCCAATCTATGCAGCGTATGTCCGCTGAATGACGTGAACCCCGGACGTTTCCGTTCGGGGTTCCGCCAGTGCAGTTCCAGCGCGCGCTGCTGCCTGAACAACGTAGCACTTCCGCAGCGTGCTGTAAATGCTGGCGGGCGCGAAAGCCACTCGTTGGCCGAAAAGGCAGGTCGGTGAACGTATTAACGAGGCACGCCAGCGCCACGCCGGCGCGTCGGAATGACGCGAACCCCGGACGATGTGCTCGCCCGAGGTTCCGCCAGTGCAAGACCAGCGCTTGCGCGCTGCTGCAGGAACAACATTATCCTTCCGCTTGCATTCCGGAAAGAGCCGCTGCACGAAAACGAGTACGACGGGCCGAAAGGAACCGCAGCGTCCGGGCGACGCGAAAATTAGTTCCGCTCCAACGTCTACGACCTCAAGGAGCCGAACCCAAGCGGTGGAGAATTGTTGGTCCCTACCCAGGTAGGCCTCATAGGGACGCTTGCCTTGTCGTCCTCTTCCGGGTCGGAGGCTTCACATGGTTGAGTCCCACGTCGTCGTGCCGTCCGTTCAAGCCACGGTCCTCGCACACTACGAGCGCCATCGCGCATGAAGACCCGTCGCCGCTATCATCCGCCGCGCGCCAGCCCCTTCATCACCGCCGCGGCGGATTGTGCAGTAATGCAGGTGACAGCAATGAAACGCATCTCTAGTGCCCTCTTCACGAGCGCGTGTCTTGCCTTGGCGATCGGCGCCGCAGGCGCACAAAGCGGTTCTACTCCGGACCGGCCGCACTTCACCAGCGAATCGCTGGCCGCGTTTCGCACCGCGTTCGCGGGAAGAACCGGCGCCTCGCTCGACCGTGTGTACGGTGACGAAACGCGTTATCACGCCTTCCGCTTCGTTCAGCGAGGCGCGGTCACGATCGGCATCGCAAAGAGAATAAGCGTCGACTCCTCCGGTCGCGTCCACATCGTCGGCGAACCGGGTACGGTAACATATGGCCGTAATACGACCGGCACCGAATATTCGCACATCCTCGTGCCGGTTGGAGTTACACCGCCGTAGTTCGGCCGAACGCGTCGCGAAGAAGCGGGCCGTCGACGCGAGCGACGACCCCGGCACGGCCGTTCAGCAGGCGGAAAATCGCGACGGCGAAAAATGTGCGCATGTGGATTCCGCGCTCCGCTCATGACTCGCTCGAAGGTCTGCCGTGGCTACCACGACTGCTCGAGAAGGCCCGCAGGTTCGAGGCCGGGCGCGCGGCCGGTACGGATCTGATGAACGGCTATCTCTACGGCGACAACGACTTCATCGACGCACAGCTGCTCAGGTTCCTCCGCACGACGGACGCAACGGTCAGCGCGCTGGTGCGCGACCACGCGGACGACGCCGAGGTCGCGCGAATCCTGGTTGAGCGCAGCGGCCGCAGCCCGTCGGAAATCGCCGAGTTTGCGAAGATCTTTCCGCGCAAGAACTTCGGCTTCGTCCTGACCGAGGCCGACGAAGGCCGACTCGGGAACGGCCCGCGAGCGAAGCTGATTTGCTTCGTGTACAATCGCCTCATCATGCCGATTTTCTACGCCAAGTTCGCCGCTGACGAGCGCAAGCGCGCCACCAGAATGGCCACCGGTTAGCGTCTCCGTTTTAAGCGGCTTTACGGCGCGTCGCCTTCGTGATCTGTCCCGTTTTCTTCCGTCTCACCTTTCGGTTCGCTTTTGCCTGCAGGACGGTCTGGAAAGGTGCTTCCGAGATCAGTTCATCGTACGCTTCGAAGAAGCGCCTTCGCCGCACCTGTTCCGAGCGGGGCACGAACGCAGGGACGAAATCGCAGTCGAGCGCCTCGGCGATCGATGCGAGCCTGCTCAGCGTCGCCCTGCTAAGGCCGCCCTTGAGATCGCGCGATATTTGCGGCGGCTTCGCGTTCAATCGCCGTGCCAGCTCTGCCGCGGTTACATGATTCGCTTCCATAATTGCGCACACCGCGTGTTCGAGCGAGATCGCGCAAACGAGCGCGTCGATGCGCGCCGCCTCGGCCGGATCCTGCTTCGTGCGTTCTACTAGCGTCGATCCACCGCGACGTTTGCGGGCCTCACTTGCGGTCATAATACGTGCCATCTCCGACTCGCTTGTAATAGAGCTTGCGGGCATTCAGGGTCCGAAGGACGACGCGATCGCCCGTCTTGTCACGTTTTTCGCCCTCCTTGACATAGGAGCGAAAGACGACCCACGTCGCTCCTCGGTCTTCGCGGAATGCGGTGAACCGCAGCTTCGTGGCCTTTACGGCTACGATGAGAGGATCGGCGTGCTCGGTATTCACACGAGACCGCAACGGTGTTTGACCCGGCGGGAGATTCCCCCAATAGATCAAGCTTGCCAATAACCCACGGCGTTCGACGCGCGAAGCCCGTTCATAGTCATCGAGCCCAGGCATAGCGTCGCTGTCATCCCAGAACCATTCGAAGCTACGGTGACGTCCTTGGTGAATCGTCAGCTCCGCACCCGTACGAGCTTTTCCCATTCGAGCCGGATCATAACATAAAAGTTAATAGCTCACAAGGGAGCCATCTTTCGGGTACATCACGCGCATGCGAGTACCGCTCGGCCAAGTCGGCCATTTCGGCCTTACGGTGAGGGACCCGGACGCCGCGGCGCGCTGGTGGATGCGTCACTTCGATCTCGACGAGATCTTCCGGTTTGAGGATGTCGTGGGCGTGAGCAACGACGCGATCACGATTGTCTTCCAGAGGGGCGAGCCGGACCCGAGTATCCTCGGCCACATGTCGTTTCACGTCGTCGGCATGAAGGCGCTCCGCGCCGCGCTGCAAGCCCTCCGCGACGGCGGCGTCGACCTCGAAGACCCCGGCGACGAGATCGGTCCCGAAGCCGAAGGCTCGCCGCACCTCGGCCTTTGGTTCCACGACCCCGATGGCTACCGCTGGGAACTCTCCGTCCAGAACGGCGCCGAAGAGCGCTCCTAGGCGGCGGCGTTCACGAAACGCTCCATCACCGCGGTCCGCAGCGCGTCGGGCGGGATGAGCCCCTGGTCGAGGATGAAATCGTGGAATGCGCGCGCGTCGAACCGGTCGCCGAGCGCGCGTTCCGTTTCCGCACGCAGCGCGACCAGCTTCGTGTAGCCGTAGAAGTACGACGTCGCCTGACCGGGCGCCCGGAACGTGTACCGCTCCACCTCGCTGCGCGCGAACGGCGCGGAGTACACGATCTCGCGCCGCAGAAACGCATCCGCCTCTTCGGGCGTGATCTTCCCGCTCTGCAGCTCCGGGTCCAGGAACGCGCGCGCCGCGCGATGCAGCCGCATCTGCAGCGAGCACAGCTGCGCCGCGAGCGGCATGTACGGGAGCACGATCTGCTCGGCGTATAGCGCCCAGCCCTCGACGTTCACCGAGTTGAACGCGAACGTCGCGCGCGCGAGCGACTGCCCGCCGGAGAGCATCCGGTCGAACTGCACCTCGTGCCCGGGCCGCGCCTCGTGCGCCGTCAGCGTCCACGTCACCGCGTCGTGCGTGAAGTCGTCGGAGCGCTCCGTCCCGCTCCCGCCCGGCGGCGGCGGGACGTCGAGCGGCAGCACGAACTCCCCGACCTGCCCGGTGTTCCCGACCAGCGGCGCGGGGTTCATGTGCGCCGCCGGCGTCTCGGCGCTCTCCGCGAGCGACGCCACCCGGATGCGCGCCGGACGCTCCGGCAGCGTCACCAAATTCTCCCGCCGCACGATCGCCTCGATCTCGTCGAGCCGCGCGCGGTAGAACGCGATGATCGCGTCGGCGTCGCCGCGGATCTGCTCGCGCTTGAGCTCGCGGATCACGTCGCGGTAGTCGCTCGACGCGAACCCGCGCTCCGCCGCGACCCGCGGCGCGATCCGCTGCATCTCCGCCTGAATCTCGTCGAACGCCGCGTGCGCGCGCCGCGCCAGCTCGTCGGGCGGGATGTCGACGCCGACGTCGTGCAGCCGGTACGCGTACACCTCCGCCGGCAGACGGTGGTCGTCGCGCGTGCGCGGCAGCACCTCGTTCTCGACGAACGCCGCGTACGCCGCGCACTGCTCGCGCAGCGCCGCGTACGCGTCCTGCCACCCGTCGAGCCCCGAGCCTTGCAGCAGCTGGCCGATCCCGTCGAGCAGCACCGGCCCGAGCCCGAGCGACGTGCGCACCTCGACCGCATACGGCCCGGCCAGCCCGGGCTGCGCCAACCGCGCCCGCGTCTCCGCCTGCGCGCTGACCGCGAGCGGCACCGTCCCCGGCTCGAGCCCCGCGTACTTGCGCAGCCGCGTGAGCGCCAGCTGCTTGCGTTCCGGCGGGTTCTGCTCGTCGAGCAGGACGCGCAGCCCGATGAACGCGATCCGCGCGACGTCGATCAGCTGCACGAGATGTGCGTCGTAGACCTCGACCGCGCGCACGACGTCGTCGACCGCGCGCAGCATGATCTCGACGTCCTCGCGCACGCGCGGGTCGTTCTCCGCCGACCGCGCGCCGCGCAGCGTCTCGCTCGCGCGGAACGCCGCCTCGCGCAGCCGGTCGCGCCAGCCCTCGCGCAGGTCGGTCGTCGACGCGTCCGCCGGGCTCAGCCCGAGCTGCGACGAGATCTCCGGCGCCGCGATGCAAAAAAGCTCCACCACCGGGTTCGCGAGCTCGTCGCTGCGAGCGATCCACGCCCGGTCCATCTGTTGCCTACCCGCCGTCACAACGTCCAGCTACCCACGTTCCAGAAGTCGCTCACCGCCTGTGCCGGCTTCACGTTGTGGAGATCGTCGTTCCACGCGTTCACGTTCGCGCGCCAGACGAGCGTATGGTACGGGAGCACTTCGCCGAGCCGCCGCTCCACCTCCGCATAGACCCGCTTCCGCTCGGCGTGGTCGTACGTCGCGGCGCCGCGCGCCTGCAGCCGGCCGAGCTCCGCGTCCGCGAGCCGCGAGTAGTTCGCGCCCTGCGGCGGCAGGTTGTCCGGTCCCGCGGTCAGCGTGTCGTCGGGATCGGGATTCTTCGTCCACGCGTAGATTCCGAGGTCGTACTTCCCGCTCGCGAACAGCCCGCCGGCCCCGAGCGGCGCGAACAGCAGATTCGCCGACGCGTTGTGGACCTGCAGCTCGATCCCGACCGCGCGCAGCTCCTGCTGCATCACCACTTCGGCCCGCTCGCGCGTGATCGCGCCGGCGACGGTGACCGTCTCGAGCTCGAGCCGCTTCCCGTCCTTCACGCGAATCCCGTCGGGCCCGGGCTTCCAGCCCGCGGCGTCGAGCAGCGCGCGCGCCTTCGCCGGATCGTACGCCGACGGATCGCCCTGCGGCGTGTAGAACGACGAGCGCGGGAACACATCGCCCCAGTCCGGCAGATCGACGTCGAGGTACACCGTGCGCGCGATGGTCTTCCAATCGGTCGCCATCGCCGCCGCGCGGCGCACGCGCAGATCGGAGAGCGGCGCGCGCCCCGCGTTGTACACGATCATCTCGAACTGCGAGGACGGGATCGCGCTCACCGCGACGCCGGGCAGCCCCTTCAGCTCGCGGTACTGCTGCTCGGGCGCCGCGAAGTAGAAGTCGATCTCGTGCGTGCGCAGCGAGACCAGCAGCGTGTTCTCGCTCGGGATGATGCGGTACGTGACCCGCTGCAACCCCGGCTTCCCGCCGAACCAGTGCGGGTTCGGCACCATCTCCAGCCGGTTGTTCACCTCGTAGCGCTCGACCATGTACGGCCCGCTCCCGACCGGCTTGACGTCGAACGGGTCGTGGTTGAGATCCGGCTTCCCGTCGAGCAGGTGCTTCGGCAGGATCACGCCCTGCGCGCCGCAGCGGAAGAAGTTCGAGACGAACGGCGCCGACGGCTCGCGCAGCCGCACGACGACGGTGTGCGCGTCCTTCGCGACGACGCTCTCCGCCTTGTCGGACGGAAAATGGTACGGCACGTTGTTGCGCGGGTTCATCACCTGGCGCCAGCTGAACACGACGTCGTCCGCCGTCACCGGCTGCCCGTCGCTGAACCGTACATCGCCGCGCAGATGGTACGTGATCGTCTTGCCGTCGACGCTGATCCCGCCGTTCTGCCGCGTCGGCACCTCGGTCGCCGCGTCCGGCACCGGCTCGCCGCGCTCGTTGAACCGGATCAACCCGCTGAACAGGAACTGCGCGAGATCGGTGACCGCGGCTTGTCCCGTCAACAGCGGGTTCAGGTTGTCGATCGTGCGCAGCACGCCGATCCGCAGATGCCCCGGCTCCGTCCAGGGATGCCGTCCCGCGGCCGACGCCGTCGAGACGCCCGGACCGGCCGGCGCCGACAGCAGCAGCGCGAGCGCCGCGAGCGCCCCGGCGAACCGTCTCACGCCGTGAAGATCAGCGCGGCCGCGCGCGGCGCCGGCGGCGTCCGCGGTGCGGGTTCGGATTCTTCATCTCGCCGCCGGCGTGGTGCTGGTTCGCGTGCGCGCTGTGCGCTTTGCCGTTACCTTGCGCGGGGCGCGGCGCGGCGCCGTTCCCGTTCACCGGGATCTGCGCGTAGCCGGAGAGCATCTCGTCGACGCGCTGGTACGCGCTCCCGAGCAGCCCGACGAGCGAGGAGCCGACCTCGATCACGCGCTCCGGCAGATCCTCGGTCGAGTACAGCGTCACGAACTTGTCGCCGTCGCGCTTCACGTCGATGCGGCGCTTCTCCCAGCGCACCGACTTCGGGTTCACGTCGAGCATGCGGTTCGCGAACCGCTCGGCGTCCTCGTGCGGCGCGACGCGGCGCGCCTCGGCGACCCACTGGTCCCACTTGCGCGCGAACTCCGGGATCGGGCGCCCCTTGCGGTCGTACGCCGTCTTCTGCGGCGGCATCTCGAGCCGCCAGTGGCTCTCCGGGTCGATCGGCTGGAACGTCGGCTTGATCTCGCGCGGCCCGTTGAACGCGTCGATCTCGACCAGCGCGGTCTCGATCTCTTCCGCGCTGCGCACCTTCGCCGCGCGCTTGGGATCGCGCCGCAGGAGCTCCTCGAACTTCTCGGCGACCTGCGCGGTCATCTGCCCCTGCGCGTCGATGTGCGGCGGCAAACCGTACAGCGAAGGCACCGTGACCAGCTGGTGGCGGTGCGCCTGGTCGACGAGGTCGATCACGATCGCCGCCGGCTTCGGCGACTTCTCGATCAGCTCGCGCCGCTCGAGCCCGGAGTTCGTGTTCGAGAGCGGGACCGCGATCTCGTCGAGCGGCCGCAGCGCGCGCCCGGTGATCTGCGTGTAGAGCGTCGTCGACTTGGTCGGCCGCGCGTTGAGGATCACCTGGACCGACGGGACGTCGAACCCTTCGAGGTAGAGCCCGCAGTTCACGAGGACGTCGATCCCGTCGCCGCGGAACTCGCGCACGATCCGCTCGCGCTCCTCGCGCGGGGTCTCGCCCGAGGCCCACTCGGCGTTGACGCCGTTCGCGACGAACTCCTCGGCGACGTCGCGCGCGTGCTCGACCGAGGCGGTGAAGACGAGCGCCTTGAGCCCCGGCGTGTTCTGCTTGTAGGCGGCGACGATCCGCGCGTTGCGCTGCCCGATGTTCACCGCTTGCGCGAGCTGCCCGATCACGAAGTCCCCGCCGCGCGAGGCGACCTCGTCGAGGTTCACGCCGGTCGCGACCGCGTACGACTTGACCGGGACCAGGTACCCGGCGTCGATCCCCTTGCGGGCGTCCATCGTGTAGACGATCTTCTCGAAGACGTCGACCAGCCGAACCCCGTCGCCGCGGTTCGGCGTCGCGGTGAAGCCGAGGATCATCGCCTCGGGCCGCTGGCCGAGGACCGCGTCGACGATCGCGCGGTACGAGGGCGCCGCCGCGTGGTGGGCCTCGTCGATCACGAACAGCGCGATCCTGCGCCTGAAGCGCGCGACGAACTCGTCGAGCCGTTTGTCGGCGAGGGTCTGCACCGTCGCGACGACGATGCTGCACTCTTCGGAGGCGCGGCGCTCGGCCTTCTCGACGCCGATCAGCGCGTCGGGGTTCTCGACGCGGAACTTGTCGACGAGCTGCTCGATGAGCTCGTCGCGGTGCGCGACGACGACCGTCACGTCGCCCGGTCGCAGGGAGAGAAGTTTCGGCAGCGTCGCGATGACGACGGACTTGCCGAGCCCGGTCGCGAGCGAGACGAGCTGACTGCGCACGCCGCGCGCGCGATGCTCGAGGATCGCTTGCTGCGACTCGACTTGATACGGCCGAAGGTGCGGTGCCCGCGGCTTCTCCGCGCGGCCGTGATTGTCGTGCGCCGGGCGACGTCGCGGCCGCGTCAGTACGGCGGGCGTCGCGTCTTGTAGTTCCATTGCGCCTTACGGGTGGAAGCGCTCCGCCGCTCCTCGGCGGGGCGAGAGGCCGGTTCGAGGAACTCGCGTTCCGTCAAGAGCCGGTGTTGGGGCGTCATCTTCACAGAACCGGATCGGTTCTCCTCGGTTGCGACATGAGCCCGTGTTCCGAAAATCATACGGTTCCGGGCTTGCTTGGCCTCGTCCGCGCACGCCGCCCTGCCGATACGCTGAAGTGGCGGGTGCGATCCGGCGGTCGACGACCGCGAGGCGTCCGCCGTGCCCGTCCGGAGCCTCATGTCCGCACCCCGCTTCCCTGCAATCCCATCCTACGTGCTCGGCTCGGCCGCCCTGGTCGCGTTCGCCGCTGGCAGCGCGCCGTTCGCCCACCGAGTGCTGCCGCACCTCGGGCCGGTCGTCCCGGTCGTGATGGTCGCCGCGGCGGTCGCGCAGCTCGCGACGTTCGCCGTGCTGGTCGCACTGTACGCTCGCGCACCGAGGCGCTCGACCGCGGTCCTCGCACTCACGTTTCTCACCGTCGCGATGGTGACGGTCGCGCAAGCGGGGTCGATCAGCCTGGTGCCCGGGACCGAGCCGGTCTTTCGCGTGGCGCCGCAGATCGCGGCGTGGATGGACATTCTCCGCTGTCTCGGCTTCTCGGCCGGCGCGCTCGCGTACGTGCTGCTGCGCCGGGGCGCCGAGCGCGAGCTGCAGCCGCGCCGCGCCCGGCAGTTCCTGACCTGGGCGATCGCGGTCGCCGTCACGGTCACCGCCGTCGCCATCGCGCTCGCGTTCCCGGCCGGCGGACCGGCGCGGCTGGTCTATGCCGGCCCCGCCTACGTCATCTCGCCCGCGGTCGCCGGGGTGCTGCTCCTCATCTCCGCGGCCGTGACGGTCTTCGTCTACCGCAGCCGCGCTCATGACGCGGTCGACGCGGGGCTGATGCTGGCGATGCTCGGGCTCACGCTCGACGTCGCGCTCACGGTGCTGGATGCGCGGAGATTTGTCGGTGCGTGGTACACCGCGCGCGTGCTCTACCTGGGCGCCTCGACCTTCGTCGTCGCCGGCGCGGTGAGCGATCTGCTGCGCTGGCGCACGCGGGCGCTCCACCTCGAGACGCTGCTCGGCGAGCAGCTGCACCGCGTCGAAAACCACTCGCGCCGGCTCGAGACGCTCTGGAAGCTCGCCTCCCAGCCGGCGCTCGACGACGAGGCGTTCCTGCGCGCGGTGCTCCTCGAGTCGTCGTCGGCGATCCACCCGGGCCGCGAGTTCGTCGGGGTGATCACGCACCTCGACGGCACCGATGCGGTGGTCGACATCAATCAGAACGGCAGCGAGATCGACGAGGACCTCGCGGTCGCAGCGCGGCTCCCGATCGCCGACACGCTGGTCGCCGAGCTGCTGCGCACCGGGCACACCTGCTCGTGGAACGACGTCCACCGGCACGAGTCGATCGCGCACATCCGGCGCGTGCGCTCGATGCCGTGGAAAGCCTTCGTCGGGACGCCGTTCCGGGTCGGTCCGACCGTCTACTTCCTGACCTTCACCTCGACGGCCGCGCTGGTCGAACAGTTCTCGGCGGAGGACCACGCGTACGTCGAGATCGTCGCGTCGTTCTGCGCCTCGCGGCTGCAGCAGCGCGTGCAGTTCGAGCGGCTGCGGCACCAGTCGGTGCACGACCCGCTCACCGGTCTGCCGAACCGCGTCGCGTTCCGCGTCGCCGGCTCGCGCGAGCTCGCGAACGGCGAGCCGCTCGCGCTCGCCGTCGTCGACGTCGACCGCTTCCGCGCGGTGAACGAGACGCACGGCCACCAGACGGCCGACGCGGTGCTGGTCGAGATCGGCGCGGCGATCGCCGCGCGGGTCGCGGACGGTGACGTGGTAGCGCGGCTGGGCGGCGACACGTTCGGCGTGCTGCTGCGCGGCGCGGCGAGCGGTGAAGACGTCGAGCGGCGGGTCGAGCGGATCCATACCGCGTTCGCCGAGCCGTTCGGGACCGGGGACCGCGAGGGGAAACAGAGCGTCCCGGTGACCGCGAGCATCGGCGTCGCGATCGCGCCGCAGGACGGCCCGGGCTTCGAGCGGCTGCTCTCGCGCGCCGACGCCGCGGTGCGGACCGCGAAGGAGAACGGGCGGGCGCGCTGGTCGTTCTTCGACCGCAGCGTCGAGGACGCGTTCCTGCGCGCGCGGCGGCTGCAGACCGACCTCGCGCAGGCGCTGGTGCGCGAGGAGTTCGTGCTTCACTTCCAGCCGAACGTCGAGATCGCGACCGGCCGCGTCGTCGGCGTCGAGGCGCTGATCCGCTGGCAGCACCCCGAGCGCGGGCTGCTCTCGCCGGCCGACTTCGTCCCGTTCGCCGAGGAGCACGCGATGCTCGGCGCGATCGGCGCGTGGGTGATGCGCGAGACGGTGCGCGCGTCGCGCGTGTGGCGCGCCGAGGATCCGGAGTTTCGCGCATGGTTCAACGTCTCGGCGCTCGAGCTGAACGATCCGGCGCTGGTGCGCAACCTCAACGAGCTCGGCGAGGACCTGCGCGGGATCGGCGTGGAGATCACCGAGTCGATCGCGATGCGCGACGTGCAGGCGACGATGCGCACCGTCGCGGCGCTGCGCGAAGCGGGGCTCGCGATCGCGCTCGACGACTTCGGGACCGGCTACTCCTCGTTCGCGCACCTGAAGCGGCTGCCGATCGACGTGGTGAAGATCGACCGCACGTTCACCGCGGGCGTCCCCGACGATCCGCACGACGCCGCGATCGTGGAAGCGGTGATCGGGATCGCGACGCGCTACGGCTTCACGACGATCGCCGAAGGCGTCGAGACGATGGGACAGGCGGCGTACCTGCTCGGCGCGGGATGCCTCCACGCCCAGGGCTACCACTACGCGCAGCCGATGACGGCGGCCGCGTTCAGCGCGTATCTTCGCAATGCGCGAAACTCCGTTCGCGGCGCGGCGTACATGAGGGCATGAAGACGACGACGCACCAACCCTCCGCCCCGCGCCCCGTGCGCACGCTCGCGCGCCCGGTCGGCGCCGACGCCACCCCGTTCACCGGCTGGGGAGTCCGAGTCCCCGGAATCTAGTGGGTTCGCTAACGCGAACCGGTCGCGTTCGGCCTACGGCCGATCCGCCCTAAGGAATGGTTTGAAGCCCGCCGAACCGCGCGGCTCATGGAGAAAGAAGGCTGGCGCGGGCGGTACTACGAGGACTTCGAGGTCGGTGATCTCTACCGCCACCGCCTCGGGCGCACCGTGACGGAGACGGACAACACGCTGTTCACGATGCTGACGCTGAACACGAACCCGATCCACTTCGACGAGAATCTCGCCGCGAAGACGCCGTTCGGGAAGATCCTCGTGAACTCGTGCTTCACGCTCTCGCTCGCGGTCGGGCTCTCCGTCTCGGACCTGAGCGAGCACGTGATGGCGAACCTGCAGTGGAACGACGTGAAGCTGCCGCACCCGGTCTTCGTCGGCGACACGATGTACGCGTCGAGCGAGATCCTGGCGAAGCGCGAGTCGAGCTCGCGGAAGGACGTC
>DATAQE010000005.1:0-24757 GCA_036264835.1 Candidatus Elarobacter sp. | reverse complement strand
ATCACCAACGGCAGCGTCGCCGACGTGGTGACGGTCTTCGCGGTGACCGATCCGTCGAAGGGCGCGAACGGGATCAGCGCGTTCGTCGTCGAGAAGGGGACGCCGGGGTTCACCGTCGGCAAGCTCGAGAAAAAGATGGGGATCCGCGGCTCACCGACGGTCGAGCTGTCGTTCGAGAACTGCCGCGTCCCGGCCGCGAACATGCTCGGCGAGGAAGGCGTCGGCTTCAAGATCGCGATGAAGGTGCTCGACAAGTCGCGCCCGGGGATCGCCGCGCAGGCGCTCGGGATCGCACAGGGCGCGCTCGACTACGCGACCGAGTACACGAAGCAGCGCGTCGCGTTCGGCAAGCCGATCTCGCAGCAGCAAGGCCTGCAGTTCATGCTCGCCGACATGAAGACCGAGGTCGAGGCGGCACGGCTGCTGCTCTATGAAGCGGCGCGCAAGTGCGACGAGAGCTCGCCCGACGTGACGACATGGGCGGCGATGGCGAAGCTGAAGTGCGGCGACGTCGCGATGAGCGTCACGACCGACGCGGTGCAGCTGCTCGGCGGCTACGGCTACTCGACGGAATACCCGGTCGAGCGGATGATGCGGGACGCGAAGATCACGCAGATCTACGAAGGGACGCAGCAGATCCAGCGGATCGTGATCGCGCGCTCGATGGTCGGGAAGTGGAGCCCGCCCAAATCCTGAGCCGGGCCGGGTAGAATCGGGGAGGCGTGGTCACCGAACCCGGTCTTCCCCAAGTCTCCCTGACCCGCGGCCAATGGATCCGCGTGATCGTCGTCGGGATCCTGGCCGTGATCGCGCTGCTCCGCATCGTTCCCGACCTCGGGCGCGTCGTCTACCCCTTGCGGCTCTTCGCCTACCAGACGAACGGCGACGGTGTCGTGATCTCGACCGGTCGCGGCCTCCCGAACGCGCACAAGCCGGCGATCCCGTGGCCCGACCTCGACGTCGCGCCGCTCCCGCCGAAGCAGGACGGGAAGACGGTCGACCACATTCGCATCGGTGACCGGATCCGGCTCGACCGCTACCTCCCGGAGCTTCGCAAGCCGGGACTCACGGGGCGCGGCTTCACCTACGACAACCCGGACCGTTATCTGCCGATCGAGCGGTACGGGCACGAACGAGTCTTGCACCTCGTCGCGGTCGACGAGAACGTCCGTAACCGCGCGATCGACATCCTGCGGATCGTGCTCGCGATCGCCGCGGTCGTGCTCGGCGCGATCCTGTTCCTCGTGAAGCCCAGCATCGCGACGGCGGCGTTCTTCGTCTTCTGCCTCGGCGGCGTCGAGGCGCCCTCGACGCTGCTCGACTCGATCATGCCGGACCCGTACCGGCAGATCGTCGACATCGCGAGCGACACGCTGCGCGGGTTCATCCGCCCGGCGCTCTTGCTCTTCGCGCTGTGCCTGATCGACGGCGACACCGACGTTGCGCGCGAGCGCGTCTTCGCCTGGGTCACCGCGGCGATCGGGCTCGCGCTGGGGCTCGTGAACGCGTACGCCGGCTGGCGCCTGAACTACGCCGCGCTGCCCGCGGAATCGTTGTTCGGCTACGTGCGGGAGATCTCGACGTCGCTCGCGGTGATGACCGGGATCGCGTTCACGATCGCGTTCCTGCGCGCGCGCCGGCGCGATCGCGAGCGGATCGGCTGGATCGTCGGCGCGTTTCTCTTCGCCGGCGGGATGCGGCTGATCTCCGACGCGTACTACCCGGCGCACATCCCGGTGTGGCTGAACTCGATCCTCGTCTCGATGGCGATCGTGCCGATCGTCGTCGTCTGGGTCGCCGTGATCCGGCACCGCTTCTTCAACGTCGACTTCGTCGTCAGCCGCGCGGTCGTGTACGTCGCGCTCTCGGCCGCCGCGTTCGGCGCTATCTCGGTCTCGGAAGAGGTCATCTACTACGCGTTCTACCAGTACGCCGACTTCGCGTACCTGCTGTTCTCGCTGATCACGCTGGGGGTCGCGTTCTCGTCGAGCAAGATCGTGGAGGTGCTGGTGCATCTGGTCGACCGCTTCATCTTCCGGGACCGGCGCGAGCAGCGGCGCGCGCTGGAGTTCATCGGCGGCTATATCCTCGACGCCGAGACGGTCGACGACGTCTACCGCGCGCTGCTGCAGGACGCCGCGCACGCGCTGAAGCTCTCGTTCGGCGGGATCCTCGCGCGCCGGTCCGACGGGAGCTACCAGCTCGCGCAGAGCTACAACTGGCCGAAGGACATCACGATCACGCTCGGCGAGGCCGACGAGCTGACGCGCGCGATCACGCGCTCGCGCGGGGCCCTGACCTTCACCGGGAAGGACACGCGGCTGATCCAGAAGACGTTCCCGAACGAGCGCCTCGCCTTCGCGGCGCCGCTCTTCTTCGACCGCACGGTGAGCGGGATCGTGGTGTACGGCCACAACGTCAGCGGCCTCGACCTCGACCCCGAAGAGCGCGAGCTCCTCGTCCGCGTCGTCGCCCACGCCTCGATCGCTTTGAACGCGATCGAGCTCAACCGCTACCGCAACGCCGCCGCGGCAGCGGCCGCTCCGTTACCGTCCGCGACCTGACCGCAATGTCATCCTGAGCTTGTCGAAGGATGCGCCAACGCCGCGACCGTTCCTGGCGGCTCATGCTTCGACAGGCTCAGCATGACATGGTGCTAATGCCCGACGCCGGAGTACCGGTTCAGGCCGATGCGCCAGAAGACGTAGGCGATCGCGACGAAGACGATGCCGATCGCGGGCGTGAGCAGGCCGACGGGGGCCGGGAGCATCGCGCCTTCGTGGGCTTTGTGGAGGAAGTAGCGGGCCGGGAAGTAGTTCATGAACGCGAACGGGACGACGAAGGTCAATAGCAGCCGCACGCCGCGCGAGTAGATCGTGATCGGGTAGCGGGTGAACTCCTGTTCGAGCTGGACCACGATCCAGCGCAGCGCGTCGACCCGGACGAACCAGAACGCGACCGTCGAGATGAACAGGTTGAACGCCAGGTCGATCAGCGCGCCGCCGAACACGATCAGCGGGACGAAGAGCACGAACGCCGCGTCGACGCGGGCGCCGCTGTAGATCGTCGCCGCGACGAAGGTAATCAGCGCGAGGACAAGCTCGTCGGGGAAGGTCTGGCCGGGCGTCGCGATCGCCTGGAAGAGCGTGTCCAGCGGGCGGACGAGGAGCCGGTCGAACTCGCCGTCGCGGATGTGGTCCGGGATGTCGCCGACGGTCGAGAACAGCGTGTTGTGCAGCGCGTGCGCGAGCATCCACAGCCCGTAGAGGAACGCCATGTCGCGGAACGTCCAGCCGTTCATCGACGGGAAGCGGTTCAGCACGATCCACAGCGCCGCGATCGCCGAGCCGTGGTAGACGAACGTGAACGCGAACCACACCAGGAAGTTCTCGCGGTACTCCAGCGTCGTGAGCACGTTGATCCGCCAGTATTGCTTGTACACCCCCGCCATCACGCGCAATCGGTTCACGCGCTAACCGCCTTGCACGATCACGCGGTTCGCGCCCGCGCGCCACATCGCGGTGGCGATCAGCGCGAGCACCGCGAGCCAGCCCGCCTGCAGCCCGATCGCTTCGAGATACCGTTCCGGGCCGATCACGCGGACGTAGATCAGGAGCGGCGTGGAGAACATCGCGGCGAACGGGAGCGCGAAGGCGATCCGCTGCAGGAACGCCGGGAAGATCACCAGCGGGATGATCTCGCCGCCGAACAGGTCGGTGACCCAGGTGACGATCAGCCGCGCGGCGTGGATCTCCAGCGTCCAGAACGCGATCATGTTGACGATGAAGTTCACGCAGAAGCCGACCAGATAGCCGAGCACGAAGCTGACGAAGAATGCGAGCAGCACGTACGCCGGCGGGACGTCGATGTGCACGATGAAGAGCGCGAGCAGCAGCGACGGCACGATCAGCGCCGCGTGGAAGAGCACCTCGCCGCTGCCGTCGGCGAAGAGGTAGAGCGGGACGCTGATCGGCTTCATGAAGTCGGTCGCGATGCTGCCGTCGTGGAGCTTGTCGTGCAGCGCGCGGGTCTGGTCGATGTCCATGACCAGGCCCATCAGCAGCGCGACCGTCGAGTACGTGATGATCGCGTGCAGCGGGAGCTCGCTCGGCGCCGTGTTGCGCGCGTAGAGCGCGACCCACACCATCCGCAGCAGATAGACCCGCACGAGCACGGACGCGATGTTGGTGAAGACGTCGAAGCGATAGGTCGCCTCGCGCGCCATCGCCTTCTGCGCGAACTGCACGTACGGCTCGAGCCGGAAGCGCGGGCGCCGCGGCGCCTCGCCGACCGCGGCGGCGCTCACGACGGCGCGCCCACCGCGCCCTCGTGGTAGCCTTCGAGGTAGATGCGGCGCACGATCGACTCGATGTCCGGCTCGATGATCGAGACGTCGCTGATCACGTAGCGCTCGGTCACGCGCCGGATCAGCGCCTCGGCGGTCAGCTCGCGGCGGTTGAACCGCAGCCGCACGACGTTCATCTCGCGGCTGTCGACCTCCGTGCCAGGCACGGCGATCTCGTCCGGCGGCGTCTCGGCGAGCGTGACGACCAGGATGCGGTGCGTTCCGTACTCCTCGCGCAGCCGCTCCAGCGAGCCGTCGTAGATCACGGTGCCTTCGTCGATCAGGATGATCCGGCGCGACAGCCGCTCGACGTCCGCGAGGTCGTGCGTCGTGAGGATCACGGTCGTGCCGCGGTCGCGGTTCACCGCCCCGATGAACTCGCGGATCGCCTCCTTCGCCACGACGTCCAGGCCGATCGTCGGCTCGTCGAGGTAGACGATCTTCGGGTCGTGCAGCATCGCGGCCGCGAAGTCGCCGCGCATCCGCTCGCCGAGCGAGAGTTGCCGCACCGGCGTCGCGAGGAACCGCTCGAGCTCGAGGATCTCCGCGAAGTGCCGCATGTTCTGGAGATAGCGGTCGCGCGGGACGTCGTAGATCGAGCGCAGCAGCTCGAACGACTCGCGCAGCGGGAGGTCCCAGTAGAGCTGGCTGCGCTGCCCGAAGACGACGCCGATGTTCGCCGCGTTCGCCATCCGGTTCGCATGCGGGACGATCCCGGCGACCCGCAGCGTCCCGCCGCTCGGGACCAGGATCCCGGTCAGCATCTTGATCGTCGTCGACTTCCCGGCACCGTTCGGGCCGATGTAGCCGACCAGCTCACCGGGCTGGAGCGTGAAGCTGACGTCCTCGACGGCGACCTTCTCGACGTACGTCCGCGAGAAGAGCGCGCCGATCGCGCCCGCGAGCCCCTCTCGGCGCTCGACGGAGCGGAACACCTTGCGAAGACCGGCCGCCTCGATGATCGCCACTGCCGGGCCCTTTTCCCGAGAACCGGACGCTGCCTTTACGAATTCCGGGAAGGAACGCGAGATTAAGAGCGGAACTCGCGGCTCACCAGCATCCGTTGGTGAAGCAGATCCGGCGCCGTTTCGGTTCCGGTTCGAGTCTGACTAGGTGAGGGGGTGAGTTCAAGAACATGGCAGCGAAGAAGAAGGGCGGCAAAAAGAAGCCCGGCAAGAAGGGCGGCAAGAAGTAAGCCGTTTCATCCTCACAGATAGAACCAGGGATTCTCAGTCATCATCCATTCGTTCGTGCGCGGCCGGCAACGGCCGCGCTTTTTTATGCCGCGCCGGGCGGCGGCGAGTCCGACGCGCGCGCCGCGAGCCGCTCCAGGCTCTCGGGCATCGCTTCGGCGATTCGCCCGGCGGCGCGCTTCAGCAGCGGTCCCGCCAGCGGGCCGTCGACCTCGACCGTTTGCGCGATCGACGTCCCCTCGCCGTGCGGCGCGAGCTCCCAGCGGAGCCGCAGCGTCGCGACCGGCCCGAAGCGGACGGCGAGCGCGAGGAGCCGCGGCGGCTCGATCGCCTCGATGCGGAACGCGGTCTGCGGGAGCCGGCGCGGCTTCACCGTGACCAGCGTCCCGGGCACCGGCGGCCCTTCGAGCACCATCCATTGAACGCCGGGGTTCCAGAACGACCAGCGCCGGCCGTCGAGGAGCACCTCCCACACGCGTGCCGGCGGCGCGGCCGCGCTCGCTCCGGCGGTCCGTCCCCACCTCATCGCGAAGACCTTTCCATGGACGGGCCGGAGAACCCGATCGTCGCGATGGCGATGAAGCTGCGCGCGCGCCGCGACTTGGGCGCGGCGATCGACTCGGCGACCGCCGGCGCGGCGCCGCCGCGCGGTGACGACGCCGCAGCCCGCTTCGCCGCCCTCGCCGAGGTGGTCGCGACCGGGACGAAGCGGCTGAACTCGATCCTCGGCGCCCGCAACGGTGTCACGCTGGTCCGGCTGGAGAACCCGCCGCGGCTGCGCCTGCGCTTCCGCGAGAAGCGGATCGCGCTCGACCTCGACGCCGCGCGCCAGCTGGTGCTCGTCACCGGCGCCGGCCTCGAAGGCGAGTACCAGTTCATCGAAGCCGCCGTCCCGGCGCTGATGAACCTCTCGCACCTCTCGACCGAGGCCGGCTACCGCGACGCGCTGACCGGCTCGGAGCTCCTCAAGATCATCGCCGAGGACGCGCAGCTCCCGCGCCCGCCGCACCTGGACGAGTCAGGGCCGCTTTCGTTTTGAGATAGCGGTCGACGATCGGCCGGGACGGGCACATCGTCACCGGGCAGCGGCCGCAATGCGGGATCGGCGCCTTGCAGATCTCGCGGCCGTGCAGGATCAGCCAGTGGTGCGCGTGCCGCCATTGCTCGCGCGGGACGAGCTTGGTGACGTCGTCTTCCACCCCGCGCGGCGTCGTCGCGAGCGTCAGACCGAGCCGGTGCGAGACGCGGAAGACGTGCGTGTCGACCGCGAACGCCGCCTCCTCGAACGCCACCGACATCACGACGTTCGCGGTCTTCCGCCCGACGCCCGGGAGCGCTTCGAGCGACTCGCGATCGCCAGGGACCTCGCCGCGGTGCTCCGCCACCAAACCGCGCGCGGCGTTGATGATGTTCTTCGACTTCATGCGGAAGAAGCCGCACGACTTGATGATCTTCTCGACGTCGGCCTGATCGGCGCGCGCGAGCGACTCGGCGTCGGGATACTTCGCGAACAGGATCGGCGTCGTCATGTTCACGCGCGCGTCGGTGCACTGCGCGCTCAGGATCACCGCGATGAGCAGCTGGAACGGGTTCCGGTACTCGAGCGCGGTGACCGCGTGCGGGTAGGTCCGCTCCAGGATCGCCAGCTCCTCGGCCGCGACCGCGCGGGTGACCTTCTTCTTCGGGAACGGGATCGCGCGGCGTGCCGGTGGGTCGGATACGGGTTCTCTCACGATGCGTGGATATGCCGCTTCAAGACTTCGATCACTCGGTCGATGTCGTGCTCGTCGTCGTCCTCGATGTTGAACTTTGCGCGCTTCAGATCGTTCACCAGCTCGTATTCGGGCGCATCCCGCGGCCCGGCGAGGATCGCCTCGGCTTCTGCGTCCGCGGTCCCGCCGGTACCGTGGATCGGAATGAGCCTGCGCGGCGCGGAGAGGTCGACCGATTGGGCCTGGAGATCCCGTGCGACCGCGACGTCTTGCTTCGTGCCGCCGCTGCCGCCGACGAGAATCCACGTGTCGCACTGCCGCATCAGCGTCTCGCGGCGCTCATGCTCGTTCTCGTGCCCTTTGCGGACCGACCGCACGAGAAGGCGTCCGTGCATCGATTCGCGGTGGTCGTCGAGCCGCTCGATGAAACCACGCAGCGTCGACGCACCGACGACCGGTCCGAGGCCCGTCGCCAATCGTTTTTCCCGGTCCGCGAGCAGCTCGCCGATGCGACGGCAGAGGCGTTCGACTTTCACGCGCCGTTTTTTGTCCGGTTCGTAGCTGCCGTTCACGTACACCGTATGCCGGCTGCTCTGACGCGTATATTCCACGTCCATGTCGTTGAGGAGCCGCTCCACTTCCTCGAAGTCATCGAACTCGTACACGCGAATGCCGTACCGCGTCATGTCGGTACACCAATGATTGAACAGGTTGAGGTCGTGCTGGTACCGGGCTGTCTTGGATGCGTAGGCCGATTCTTGCGGGCGCTGCATTACCGCGAAATGCGACGTCGAGCCTCGGAACACCGAACGGATCGTCGAGAGCACGTACTTGATGTTCGGGTCCGCGAAGGAGAGCCCTAGGAACAGAAACGTCTTCTCGAGGTAATCGGCCTCGAGCAGATGGAGGAAGCCGGCGTGCTCTCGTGCGTAGGTCTCGAAATCGTCTTTGGTGAGCACGCAGGAGTTCGGGTCCTCGACCGATCCGTGCATTTTGTACAGCACCGTGCGCGCGGTATGGCGCAATGCCAAGCTCGCGGACGTCCACTTGACGTCGGGAGCCGGTATCCCTTGGTCCTCATATGCGCGCTCGACCAAGCGATCGTAATTCGTCGTCCAGATCGACGAAAGCGGTAACCGAGCGAGAACCTTGAGCGTCTCGGGGATCGACTGCGACGGCCCGAACTGGTCCTTGATCAGCTGATTCAAGCGCGTGCGATTCCCGCCTTCGTCGTTCAGCACGAACTGCGCCACGTCGACCAAGTCACAATCGAGCCGCACGTCGAGGCCGATCTCCCGCGCCGGATCCTCAAGGAGGCCGCGCCACGTCGGATACCCGGCGCCCTGCGAAAGGCCGGCGCCGAGGAAGACGGCGGCGGACCGTAGCCGCAGCGCCGTGCTGAATCGCTCGATGAGCCGCTCCCGAATGACCCTCATACCCGACCCTCCCACGTAAAGGGAGGGAGAGTTTCGCCAAGTCAAGCAAATTACCTATACAAGCAGGCTGCTCGGCGAGGCTGAGGAATGCGGGTCGTTCCGATGCCGTTCCTCAAGCAGAAAGACGCGAAGGTGCCCCCCGGGCAGTCGGTGACCGCGGGGTTCCCGGTCCTCCACGTCGGCGACGTCCCGGCGATCGACCCGAAGACGTGGTCGCTGCGCGTGTTCGGGCAGGTCGAGCACCCCTTCGAGCTCTCCTACGACGAGCTACGCGCGATGCCGGCGAGCGAGTACCGCGGCGACATCCACTGCGTCACGCGCTGGTCGAAGCTGAATACGTACTGGATCGGCGTGAAGTTCTCGGAGATCGTCGCGCGCGCGAAGCCGCTCGCCTCGGCGAAGTTCGTCGTCCAGCACGCGGACAACGACTACACGACGAACCTTCCGTTATCCGTGATGATGGACGACGACGTGCTGGTCGCGTACGAGTTCGACGGGCAGCCGATCGAGGCGATCCACGGCGGCCCGGTGCGCATGCTCGTCCCGAAGAAGTACTTCTGGAAGAGCGCCAAGTGGCTGCACGGGATCGAGTTCCGCGACACCGACGAGAAGGGCTTCTGGGAGGTGCGCGGTTACAACAACGACGCCGACCCGTGGAAGGAAGAGCGCTACGCCGACTTGCCGGCGTGGTTCGGCTAAAGCGAACGACGCCGCGGTCGGCAGTGACCGCGGCGCCGGGATTCGCCCGTAGGGCGATGGGTTCGCGCGGAGCGCGAAGCCGTTAGAGGCGGTCGGTGAAGCCGACCAGGGCCACGCCGCCCGAGCAGGCGACGTTCGAGGCGACCGTCGCGCCCGTGCAGTCGATGGCGAAGATCGACGTCCCGACAGAACCGGTGAAGTTCAGACCGCCGGAGGCGTTCGGCTGGTTCGTTCCGCCGCCGTTCGGCCCGAAGATGTACCGCGAGTCGAGCGTGGCGAGCGCCGGCGTCGTCCCGCTGGTCGCGTTCCCGACCGCGAACGTCACGCTGCCGCTGAACGGCGCGATCGTGTTCGGCTGCGCCTGCGTGTAGGTCACCGGTGCGCCGGAGGTCCCGACCAGGTTTCCGCGCGTCCCTGTGGTCTGCACCGTGAACGGCGTTCCGGGCGGTGCGCTCGGCGCGGCGATCGTGCCGAATCCCGCCGTCGGCGCAAGCGCCGAACTGGATGTCGTCGCGTTGTGCGCGCGGTACTGCGCTGTCGACCCGGTGTAGTCGAAGTCTTGGAAGAGCTCGCAGCTCAGCGACCCGCCGTTGTTGACGATCACGACCGAGTACTTCGCGTTGATCCCGAACTGTGGGAGCGGGCACGACAGGAACGCTTTGCCGCTCGCGCCGGGTGACGCGGTGCCGGCCTGCTGCGCTATCAGGTTCTCGCCGATCGCGGGCTGCGTGAGGAAGTCCGTGGCGGTTCCGTAAGCGAGCGTGCTTGCCACCGGCGAGGACGGGAGGGCGCCGCCGACGGCCTGGAAGTAGATGTCGAACGAGCCCTGGCCGGGCGCGCCGTTCACGACGCGAACGTTCGCCGTGTTGCCGGAGAAGTTCGCGATGCCGGCGCCGCTCGAGCCGCCGCCGCACGCACTCAGTGAAAGTACGCCGGTGACGGCGAGGAGCGGCGCGATGCGCGATAGTTGCATTGGAGTCCTATATCGAGTAGCGTGAGTGGAGAGAGAGGCGTTGCAACTCTACCCTCGCGCTTTTTACGTAAACGCGCCGCGCATGGAGAACGGGTTAGCATTCGCTGGCCGTTAGCTGAGACGAATGCAAGCTGCGACGCGCGTCACGATGCCGTCGCGCTCCAGTGCCTCCACAACGTTCGGTATATCGGGCAAGCGATCGGCCGGAACGTGCGCGCTCAGTTCGCGCTGTAACGTGTCCAGCGCGATCGTCTCGCGCGGTGGGACGTCGCGCAAGCGGTCGATGATTCGCCCGCGCAGGAAGCGCGTCGTTCGCTCGAACGGTATGGCGTTCTGGGGCGGCTTGCGCTTCGCGTGCGCGCGCGAGAGGACTGCCAGCGAAGCGCCGTCGACCGGCGCCGCCGCGCACGCGTCGCGGAGCGGGCACACCAAGCATCGCGCGGCGCGCGCGGTGCAGAGCGTCGCGCCGAGATCCATCATCGCGGAGTTCCAGTCGTGCGCGGCGCCGTGCGGCACCGCGGCGATCGCCAGCGTGTCGAGCTCGCGGTCGCCGGCGCGCGGCGGGTGTTCGAGCCCGAACGCGACACGGTGGATCACGCGGCGCAGGTTCACGTCGACCGCCGCGTCGTCGAGCTCGAACGCGAACGCGCGCACCGCCGACGCGGTGTACGCGCCGATCCCCGGCAGCGCGCGCAGCGCCTCCGTCTCGCGCGGCAGCACGCCGGCATGCCGTTCGACGACCGCACGTGCGAGCGCGTGCAGGCGGACGGCGCGACTGTTGTAGCCGAGCCCGCGCCACGCGCGCACGACGTCGCCGGCGTCCGCCGCGGCGAGCGCCTCGAACGACGGAAACCGCGCGACGAACGCCTCGTAGAGCGGGATCACGCGCTCGACCTGCGTCTGCTGCAGCATCGACTCGCTCACGACGATGCGGTACGGGTCGCGCGTCGCACGCCACGGCAGGTGCGTGCGGCCGTGCCGCGCGTACCACGCGAGCAGCGCCGCCGACGGGAACGTCACCCGGTGCGCAGCCGCTCCGACGAGGCCGCTTCCCCGATGCGGCGGATCCCTTCCTCGATCGCGCCGCGCGCGACCGGCGTGAGCGCGAGGCGGAAGTTGTGGTCGCCGCCCGACTGCGCGAAGAACGCCTCGCCGAACAGGAACGACGCGCCGCGCCGCTCGGCGCTCGCGAGCAGCGCGCGCGCGCGCAGCTCGCGCGGCGCGGTCGCCCACAGGTAATAACCGTCGCCGTCGCGCGAGGCGCGCATGCCGTGCGGCCAGTAGCGGTCGATCGCGCCGAACGCGATCGTCCGACGCAGCACGAGCTCTTCGCGCAGCGCCTGCAGGTGGGCATCGTAGTCGGTCTCGAGATAGTCGCGCACGCCGGCCTGCATGTACATCGACGAGGCCATGTCGTACGACTGCTTGCGCAGCAGCAACCGCTCGTAGATCGTGCGCGGCGCGACGAGCCAGCCGAGCCGCAGCGAGGGCGCGATCGTCTTCGAGAACGACGAGAGATAGATGACGTACTCGGCGTCGCGCGCGAGCAGCGGCGGCGCGGCCGGCTGTGCCAGCTCGCCGTACGGATCGTCTTCGACGAGCGGGACGCCGTAGCGCTTGGCGAGCGTGACCAGGCGGTCGCGTCGGTCGGCGTTCATCGTCACGCCGGTCGGGTTGTGGATCGACGGCATGGTGTAGATGAAGCGCGGGCGGCGCG
The DNA here is from genome assembly GCA_036264835.1 of Candidatus Elarobacter sp. Lineage (GTDB taxonomy): Bacteria > Vulcanimicrobiota > Vulcanimicrobiia > Vulcanimicrobiales > Vulcanimicrobiaceae > Vulcanimicrobium. The sequence goes on along the minus strand of DATAQE010000005.1, from coordinate 12,682 downwards.
TGCGCAGGATCGCCTCCACGTGGTCGACGCGCATCCCGTCCTCGTCGACGGGGACCGGGATCGCGCGCAGCCCCGCGATCTGGAAGATCTGCAGCGCGCCGGGGTACGTCGGCGCCTCGACGACGATCTCGTCGCCGGGCTCGGCGAGCGACTGCGCGACCAGCGTGATCCCTTGCGTCGAGCCGGTCAGCACCAGCACGTCGCGCACGTCGATCGTGCAGCCGCGCGTGCGCATCCGAGCCGCGATCGCCTCGCGCAGCGGCGCGTAGCCTTCGCTGTCGCCGTAGGTCAGCACGAAGCGCACGTCGCCGCCGGCGCGCGCGAACGAGCGCGAGAGCCCGGCGAGCGGCGAGGGCTCTTCCGGCGGGACGCCCTGCACGAACGCGATCAAGTCGCCGTGCTCGCTCGCCGCCAGCTCGCCGAGGACCGCCGGGAACTGCCCGACCCGCCACGGCGGGAGCGTCACCCACCACGGCACGCCCGAGGAGCGGTCGGGGCGCCCGCCGTCGAGCGCCGCGACCCGAGAGCCCGACCCGACGCGCTGGGCGATCAGCCCGTCCGCGGCGAGGTCGCGATAGGCGTGAACGACGGTCGAGCGGTTCACATCGAGGTGCTCGGCGAGGCTCCGCTCAGGGGGCAGGCGCGTCCCCTCGGGCAGCGCGCCCGCGAGGATCTGCTCGCGCAGCCGCTCGTAGATCTGCCGGTAGATCGGGACGATGCTGTCGCGGTCGAGCTCGAGGTCGAGCTCCGACCGGCCGGTTCGCATACCGTCCAATTCACCGTCTTGGACCGCGCTTCCCCCGCCAATTCCGGGAAATCGCCACGATTGGATGGCGGAGGAGTGCGATTGGCGGAGCGACCGCCGCGCGGCCCGCGCTATGATCGCGAGGACGTCTTCCCGTTTCGAAGGATCCGCCATGCTCGAGACCACGCCGCACACCCAGTCCGCGAACGGCGCCGCTTCGGCGCCGGCCGCGCAGCCCGACCCGCAGGAGACGCGGGAGTGGCTCGACGCGCTCGACGGCGTGATCGAGGCCGAAGGCGCCGGGCGCGCCAGCGAGCTTGTCCGGGCGATCGTCGAGCGGGCCGCGACGCGCGGCGTTCGCACCCCCGCGGCGCAGACGACGCCGTACGTCAACACCATCCCGGTCGACCAGCAGGCGCACTTCCCCGGCGACCCGGAGATCGAGGAGCGCATCCGCCACTACGTCCGCTGGAACGCGATGGCGATGGTCGTCCGCGCGAACAAAGACAACAGCGAGCTCGGCGGTCACGTCGCGACGTTCTCGTCGGCGGCGACGCTCTACGACGTCGGCTTCAACCACTTCTGGCGCGGGCCGAGCGAGGCGAACGGCGGCGACCTCGTCTACTTCCAAGGGCATTCGTCGCCCGGCATCTACGCGCGCAGCTACCTCGAAGGCCGCATCACCGAGGAGCAGCTGGAGAACTTCCGCCGCGAGGTCGACCGCAAGGGGCTCCCGTCGTATCCGCATCCGTGGCTGATGCCGGACTACTGGCAGTTCGCGACCGTATCGATGGGGCTCGGCCCGCTGCAGGCCGTCTACCAGGCGCGCTACATGCGCTATCTGCACGACCGCGGCCTCAGCGACACGACGGGCCGCAAGGTGTGGGCGTTCCTCGGCGACGGCGAGATCGACGAGCCCGAATCGCTCGCGGGGCTCGCGATGGCGGCGCGCGAGAAGCTCGACAACCTGATCTTCGTGGTGAACTGCAACCTGCAGCGCCTTGACGGTCCAGTGCGCGGGAACGGCAAGATCATCCAGGAGCTCGAAGGCGTCTTCCGCGGCGCGGGCTGGAACGTGATCAAGGTGATCTGGGGCTCGCGCTGGGACCCGCTGCTCGCCGCCGATCACAGCGGGATGCTCGCGAAGCTGATGGGCGAGACGCTCGACGGGGACTACCAGACCTACAAGTCGCGCGACGGCAAGTACGTGCGCGACAACTTCTTCGGCAAGTACCCCGAGACGGCGGCGCTCGTCGAGCGGCTGACCGACGACGAGGTCTGGGCGCTCAACCGCGGCGGCCACGACCCGTACAAAGTCTACGCCGCGTACAAGGCGGCGAGCGAGCACCGCGGCGCGCCCACGGTGATCCTCGCGAAGACGATCAAGGGCTACGGGATGGGCAGCGCGGGCGAAGGGATGAACATCGCGCACCAGCAGAAGAAACTGATGGTCGAGCAGCTGCGCGCGTTCCGCGACCGCTTCTCGATCCCGATCTCCGACCGCGATCTCGAGCACGTCCCGTTCATCAAGCCCGCGCCCGACTCGCGCGAATCGGAATACCTGCGCGAGCGCGTCGCGAAGCTCGGCTCCGTGCCGGCGCGCCGCCGCAACGTCGAGGCACCGCTCGCGGTGCCGCAGCGCAGCGCGTTCTCTGCGCTGCTGGAGTCGACCGGCGAGCGTGAGATATCGACGACGATGGCGTTCGTGCGCTCGCTCTCGACGATCTTGCGCGACAAGACCGTCGGCCCGCGCGTCGTCCCGATCGTCGCCGACGAGTCGCGCACGTTCGGGATGGAAGGAATGTTCCGCCAGCTCGGGATCTACTCGACGGAAGGCCAGCTCTACCGCCCGCAAGACGCGGACCAGCTGATGTGGTACCGCGAGGACAAGGCGGGACAGATCCTCCAGGAAGGGATCAACGAAGCGGGCGCGATGTGCTCGTGGATCGCCGCGGGGACGTCGTACTCGACGCACGGCGTGCAGACGCTGCCGTTCTACATCTTCTACTCGATGTTCGGGTTCCAGCGGACCGGCGACTTCAACTGGGCGGCGGGCGACATGCGCACGCGGGGGTTCCTGCTCGGCGGAACGTCCGGCCGCACGACGCTGAACGGCGAAGGGTTGCAGCACGAGGACGGCCACTCGCACCTCTTCGCGGCGGCGGTGCCGAACTGCGTCGCGTACGACCCGACGTACGCCTACGAAGTCGCAACGATCGTCCAGGACGGCGTGCGACGGATGCTCGAGCAGCAGGAAGACGTCTACTACTACATCACGCTGCTGAACGAGAACTACCAGCATCCCGCGATGCCGGCCGGCGTCGAGGACGGGATCCTGCGCGGGATGTACCTGCTGCGCGATGGTGGGCGCGCGAAGAAGGACCAGCCGCGCGTGCAGCTGATGGGGAGCGGCACGATCCTGCGCGAGGTGCTCGCGGCGGCCGATCTGCTGCGCGACGACTGGGGCGTCGTCGCCGACGTGTGGAGCGCGACGAGCTTCACGCTGCTGCACCGCGACGGGGAGTCGGCGGCGCGCTGGAACATGCTGCATCCGGGCGAGACGCCGAAGCGCGCGTACGTCGCCGAGCAGCTCGACGGCCACGACGGCCCGGTCGTCGCGGCGACCGACTACGTGAAGACATTCGCCGAGCAGATCCGCCCGTTCGTGGAGCGGCGGTTCCACGCGCTCGGGACCGACGGGTACGGGCGCAGCGATACGCGCAAGCAGCTGCGAAACTTCTTCGAGGTCGACCGCCGCTGGATCGCGCTCGCCGCGCTGCACGCGCTCGCCGACGAGGGCGCGATCGACCGCGCGAAGGCGACCGACGCGCTCGCGCGCTACGGCATCGATCCCTCGAAGCCGGAACCGACGACGGTTTAACCCGATGGCGCAGATCGATCTGACGGTCCCCGACCTCGGCGGCTTCAACGACGTCCCGGTGATCGAGGTCCTCGTGAAGCCGGGCGACGTCGTGAAGAAAGACGACCCGCTGGTCACGCTCGAGTCGGACAAAGCGACGATGGAGGTGCCGGCGTACGCCTCCGGCACGATCGCCGACGTCAAGGTGAAGATCGGCGACAAGGTCTCCCAAGGGACGGTGCTCGCCACCGCCGAGGCCGCCGACGCGCAGTCGCCGACGCCGGTCACGCCGCCCGCCATCCCGCCGACGGACGCGGTCGGCATCGTCGCCGCCGACGCGGGCGCCAGCATGGAAGCCGCCGCGCCACCGCCGCGCGCGACCGACGTCCAGTCGACGACCACGCCTCGATCGGACGCCGCCGAAGCGCCACCCGCGCATACCGCTTCCACGAACGGCGCCGCCGCATCGGCGGAGATCGCCGCGCACGCAGCGCCGAGCGCGCACGTCCACGCGTCGCCGACGATTCGGCGCTTCGCGCGCGAGCTCGGCGTCGATCTCGGCCGAGTCCGCGGGAGCGGCCCGAACGGGCGCATCACGCGCGAGGACGTGCAGGGCTTCGTGAAGACGGCGCTCGTCTCACCGCCCGCCGCGGCGCCCGGCGTGCACGCCGGTGCGGTGAGCGGCTTCGGACTCGGCCTTCCGCCGTGGCCGAGCGTGGACTTCGCGAAATTCGGCCCGGTAGAGCGCGTAGCACTCACGCGCATTCAGCGGATCAGCGGCCCGGTACTGGCGCGCAACTGGGTAATGATCCCGCACGTCACGCAGAACGACGACGCCGACGTCACCGAGCTCGAAGCGTTCCGCAAGCAGATCAACACGGAGCGCAAGGACGTCAAGGTGACGATGCTCGCGTTCCTGATGAAGGCCGCGGTCGCCGCGCTCAAGCGCTATCCGCAGTTCAACTCGTCGCTCGACGGCGACGAGCTAGTCTTGAAGAAGTACTACCACCTCGGCTTCGCCGCCGACACGCCGAACGGTCTTCTCGTCCCGGTCATCCGCGACGTCGACAAGAAGGGTGTCGTCGAGATCGCGACCGAGACCGCCGCGCTCGCCGCGAAGGCGCGCGACGGCAAGCTCGGCCCGAACGACATGAGCGGCGCGACGTTCACGATCTCCTCGCTCGGCTCGATCGGCGGCACGTACTTCACGCCGATCATCAACGCTCCCGAAGTGGCGATCCTCGGCGCATGCAAAGCCGAGACGCGCCCGGTCTGGGACGGCGCGCAGTTCGTCCCGCGGCTGGTCCAGCCGCTCTCGCTCTCGTACGATCATCGCGTGATCGACGGCGCGAACGCGGCGCGCTTCACCGTCGAGATCAAGAACGCGCTGAACGACCTGCGCCGCGTCCTGCTCTAGGCGCGGCGCAGATCGTTCAGCAGCGCCGGATCAGCCGTTGCCGCCGGTCGTTCCGGTGCTGGACTGGATCAGCATCTGCTGCTCGAGCCACGCGCGCCAGGCCGCGTCCATCTGCGCGGCGGTCATCCCGGAGGTCATCTTCGGGCCCATGCTGCTCGTCATCGCCGGAATGGTCTTGCACGTGATGCCCTTGCCGCCCATCATCGCGGTCGGTTTCTCACCGGCCATCGCCGGGCGGCACATCCACTGCGCCTCCATCGCGCTGTGCTTGGCGAGCGCCGGCACCGCGAGCGCCAGAACCGCGGCCGCCGCGACGCCGAGAACGGTCTTTTTCATCGTTGAAACATCCTTCCAGAGCTCGGCGTGAGGCGAGCTCGGACTCGGCGCGAACGCGCCGTGAAGAAGCGTTGCGAACCGGCCTCCGCGTGACCTTCGCGCGCGCGTACCATGCAACGAACGCGGCGTGCGGCCATACGGATCGGATTCGTCCGTAGAAACAACGGCGGCGCGCGCCTCGCGGATTGCGACGGCTTGACGCCGCGGCCCGCTCCGCGCGATCATCGAGCCGGCGGGGCTCACCGGCTCGGAGGGATCGCATGAACCGAGGTTCGTTTCTCGTCGCGGCGTCGTGCGCGCTCGCCGCATCCTCACCCGCCGCGACGCTCGCGCGACGCCCGGGGATCGCCGATCCGGAGCTCGGGCAGTGGGGAGCCGAGATCGGGACGCTCGACCGCAGCGGCGTCCTCGCCGCGCTCTCGCCGCGCGCGCTTCAGGGCACCGTGCTGGGGACGAGCCCGGCGGCGGAGAACGCGAACGCCTTCATCCTGACGAACCTGCCGTCGATCGCGACGCAGGGTGTCCCCGGGCACGTCGGCTCGCCGGGATCGTGCGAGGCGCAGTCGTTCGGGTACTGCCTCGGCGCGTACACCGCCGCGCGCACGCCGAACGGTTCGCCGAAATGGTCCGCCGCGGACCCGGCCAATCAGCCTAGCGCGGCGTGGCTCTACCAGTGGGAGCACCGCGTCGTCGAGCACGACAAGCGGATCTGCCCGAAGGGCTCGGGCGCGAAAGCGTACCTCGACCGGCTGGTCGCCGACGGCGCGCCGAGCAGCGCGCAGGTGCCGTACGACCCGCACGACTATCCCACCGTCCCTGCCGAGTGCGCGTACATCAAAGACCTCGACGTCGCGCGCGTCTGGCCCGGCGAAGCGCGCCTCACGATCGGCAGCTACAAGGTCTTCAGCGGGATCGCGAACGGGAAATCGACGTACCTGCCGCAGTTCAAGGAGCTCATCCGGCACGGGCACGCGATCGCGTTCACCGGGCTCGTGGCGAAACAGTACGGTGTCGCGGCGCCGCAACTCACGAACGGCGTGTGGACCGCGCCGAACGGCTTCATCACGAAGTCCGGGCACGGTCAGGTGATCGTCGGGTTCGACGACGCGAAAGGCCCGCACGGCGCGTTTCTCGTGCAGAACAGCTTCGGCCCCGGCTGGAACGCCGGACCGGCGTCGGATCACGGCCGCAACGGGCGGATCTGGTGGGACTACGACGCGTTCTTCGCCTCGCAGAAGTACGCCGCGATCGCGTACCCCGCGCCGCCGCCGAGTCTCACGCTCCCGCCGGGCGCGGCGGTGCTGCAAGCGGACGATCCTGGTGCGCCGCAGTTCGCCGTCGCGAACGCCGTGCCGTACAGCGAGGGCGGCGCGCACCATCTCGTGCTCGTGACGCACGCGTCGGACGCGATCACGCTCACCGAGCTGCGCGTGCGCGGACCGGCCGGCCGCGTCTACACCGCGAAGCTGAACGAGTCGACGCGGCTAGGCTATCAGTACGTTCACCGCGGCGGACGGCCGTTCGTCCCCGGGACGTACGGCGTCACCTACACCGCACGCACGCGCTCGGGACGGACGGTCACGTACCGAGGATCGGTCCGCGTCGCTTAGCGCGCGCGGGCGGCGGTGATCTCCGAGACGATCCGGTCGGCGTGGTAGACCTTCGACATCGCTTCGAGCATGGCGCGGCTGTCGACCGCGATCGAGCGGTTGCGCACGGGGTCGTATCCGTAGTCGCCGCCGAGCGAGAAGATGTTCCCGTCGAAGATCAAGCCGACGATCTGACCCTGGCGGTCGATCAGCGGGCTCCCCGAGTTGCCGCCGATGATGTCGTTCGTCGTCGAGAGGTTCATCGGCGTCGCCAGGTTCAGTGACGGCTTCGCGTCGAGCCAGCTCTTCGGCAGCACGTACGGGTCCGCGCCGGTCGCGCGGTCGAACAGGCCGCCGATCGTCGTGTACGGCGGTACCTGCGCGTTCGACTCGTTGGGGAACCCCTTCACCGCGCCGTAGCTCAGCCGCAGCGTGAACGTCGCGTCGGGATCGATGCTCGTCCCGTAGACCGCGAAGCGCGCCTTCGCGATCTGTTCCGAGGCCGCGCGTGAAGGCGCGCCGATGCGGTCTTCGAGCGCGGTGCGCAGCGCGCGCAATTGCGGATCGAGGTTGCGCGCCATCACGATCATCGGATCGGTCGACGCGTCGACGGCCGCCTTGCCGCCGTCGAAGAGCGCCTTGCGCACCGCGGCGTCGCCGAGCTTCGTCCCGCTGACGAGCCGGTGCGCGAGCTGGTCCGGCGACTCGGTGCCGAGGAACGACTTCACCAGCGGGTCGTCGGTGCCGAGCGTCTCGCGCAGCTTCGAGAAGCCGAACGCCAGGCTCACTTCCTGCATGTCGGGATAGTACGGCGTGCTCGCCGACAGCGCGCGCCCGATCCGCGGCAGGTTCTGATCGGTGTACTCCGGCAGCCGCTGCGCATTCGGCTTCGCGCGCTCGTCGGCCGCGCGCACGAGCGTCACCGCCGTGCCGAGCAGTCCGCTCGTCGCCGCCATCGACGCGCCCGCGCGCCGTCCGATGCTCTGCTTGAGCGGTTCGAGCCGCTCGATCTCGGTCCAGGCCGCCGCGTACCGGCGCAGCGCCGGCTTCGCGGCGACCGCGGCGCGCAGTTTCTTCTCCTGGCTCACCTTCGAGCCGAAGAATCCCGGATCGACGAGCGCGAGCCGCCGCCCCCGCTGCACTTTGATCCCGTTTTCGAGGTAGAACAGCGTGTCGCTCGCCTCGCGCCGCTGCTCGGTACCGCGCCGCATGAACTCCTCGAGGATCCCGCGCAGCTCCTCGCTCCGCGCGATCCCGGCCGGCAAGCTGTAATCGCGCTCGTACGTCAGGTCCGAGACGGTCAGCTCGCGCGAGGTGCCGCCGGGATTGCCCGGGACGAACACGAGCTCGCCGGCGTTGGACCCGTTCGGGCTCCAGCGGAAATAGTCGGGGCTCGACGCGGGCTTGTCGTTCACGTACGCGCGCACCAGCGAGAGATCGTAGTCGAAGCGCGGGAAGTTGAAGTTGTCGGGGTCGCCGCCGAACTGCGCGACCGAGAACTCCGGCGCGAAGACGAGCCGCACGTCGTCGTAGCGCTTGTAGCGGTAGAGATCGTAGATGCCGCCGTGATAGAGCGGGACGACGTCGCAGTGGATCGTCGGGTCGTTCCCGCACGACTGCTGCTCGCGCAGCGTCACCTCGCGCAGCGCCGCGTTCGCCGCCGCGCCGGTCTTCCCGGCGGTCGCCGCCTGGATCGTCTTCGTGACGTCGGTGATCCCGATCAGCTGGTTGAGGTCGAAGTTCGGGCAGCGCACCTCGTCCTCGCGCCGCTGCGCGTAGAAGCCGTTCGCGACGAGGTCCTTCTGCGGATTCGAGAGCGCACCGAGACAGCCCACCACGCAATGGTGGTTCGTCATCACCAGCCCGTCCGGCGAGACGAACGAGGCGCTGCACCCCGGCGCGCGGAGTGACGCCAGGCGAACGTGGTCGAGCCATGCGCGGGAGGGCGCGAAGCCGTACGCCTGCTTGACCTTCGCCGAGGGGAAGTTGTCGAACGTCCACATCCCTTCGTCCGCCGACGAAGAGGAAGCGAGCGAACAGAAGCTGACCGCGACGAGAGCGACGATGGAGAGCAGACGGCGCATCGCGCGAAGATTATCGTTCGGCGCTCGCAGCCCTCCGAGGGGGCGCGACGTCGTACCGCCGGCGCAGCACCCCGATCCCGAACGCGAGCGAGACCGCGACTGCGGGGACGATCCCGACGAGATGCGGGTCGAGGTCGATCGCCTCGCCGCCCAGCACCGGTGCGACGATCAGCGCGATGTTGTTCGCGGCATCGTTGAACCCCATGATCGCGCCGCGCTCCTGCGGCGGCGCGCGCTTCGAGAGGACTGCGGTCAGCGTCGGCTCGACGCTCGCCGCGCCGACCGCCCAGCCGCCGAGCGCCGCCCCGAACGCCCACAATTCGTGCACGTACGCCAGCGCGGCGTACGAGAGCATCATCACGACGAAACCGCCCTGCGCGACGACGGCGTCGCCGAAGCGCTTGGTGAGCGGACCGACGAGCGCGAGCAGCGAGAGCCCGCCGACCGCGCCCGCGCCGGCGAGCAGCCAGCTCGAGACGTCCGGCCCGACGTTCAGCTCTCGTTTGAGGAAGAGCGAGAACACCGTGAAGAAGTACGTCACCGAGAAGATGAACAGCAGGTGGCGCACGACGACGCTGCGCACGCTCGGATCGCGCGCGACGATCGAGGCCGCTTCGCGCAGGCTCGCCCCCCGCGTCCCGGGCGAGACGTTGGGCAGGAAGCGCAGCGTCAGCGCGATCGTCACGCACTCGATCAGCGCCGCGACCGCGAACGGGACGGCGAAGCCGTAGCGGATCAGCGAGCCGCCGAGGACCGGCCCCAGCACGATCCCGAGCCCGAACACGGCGCCGAAGAGCGCGTAGGCGCGGTCGCGGTCCTTCTCCTCGGTGACGTCGGCGATGTACGACTGCGTCACGCCGATCCCGCCGCTGCCGAACCCCGCGATCGCGCGCGCGACGAAGACCATCGCGAGCGAGTGCGAGAGCGCGAGCAGGATGTAGCCGGCGAGCGAGACGCACTGCGCGATGATGACGATCCGCTTGCGGCCGAGCTTGTCGCTCACGCTCCCCCACAGCGGCGCGGCCACGACGCCGGCGACGGCGGAGGTGGTGAGGATCGTGCCGACCGTCAGGCCGCTCGCGCCGAAGCGCTGCGCCAGATACGGGAGCAGCGGGACCATGATCATCGTGCCGAGGACGTCGATCAGCGTGACGCCGTAGATCGGGACGAGGGCGGCCGCCTTGGTTCGCACGCCTACCGTTTCCGACACGAGCGGCTCGGGTACCTCATATCGACGCCCGCTCGCCAGCCGACGGAGGACGTTTGGCCGCCAACCCCGCCCGTACGATCACCACCGACATCCCGTTTCGGCTCGACCGCCTGCCGTGGTCACACTGGCACTGGATGGTCGTCGCCGGCCTCGGGATCACCTGGATCCTCGACGGCCTCGAGGTCACGATCGTCGGCTCGATCAACCCGACGCTGGCCTCGAAGAACGGCCTGAACTTCACCGACGTCCAGACCGGGTTCGCCGCGACCGCATACCTGATCGGCGCGGTGATCGGCGCGCTGGGGTTCGGCTATCTGACCGACAGGTTCGGGCGCAAGCGGCTCTTCCTCGTCACGCTCGGCTGGTATCTGGTCTGCACGACGCTGACCGCGTTCTCGTGGGACTTCGCGAGCTTCGCGGTCTTCCGCGCTCTCGCCGGAATGGGAATCGGCGGTGAGTACAGCGCGGTCAACTCGGCGATCGACGAGCTGATCCCCTCGCACCGGCGCGGCACGGCGGACATCGCGATCAACGGCTCGTGGTGGATCGGGACGCTGATCGGCGCGCTGGTCTCGATCCCGCTGCTCGACGGGCGCTTCTTCGCGCCCTCGCTCGGCTGGCGGTTCGCGTTCGGGCTCGGCGCGGTGCTCGCGATCATGGTGCTGTTCCTGCGCAAGAGTCTGCCGGAGAGCCCGCGCTGGCTGCTCACCCACGGCCGCCACGACGAAGCGGAGACGATCGTCGGCGCGATCGAGGATCAGGTGCGCAAGCAGAGCGGCGGCGAGCTGCCGCCGGTGAAGCACAAGCACATCACCTTCGACGCCTCGCGCAAGCACGGCTTCGTGGCGACGATCGAGACGATGATCCGCACGTACCCGCAGCGCACGGTGCTCGTGCTGGTGCTGATGATCACGCAGGCGTTCCTGTACAACGCGGTCTTCTTCAACCAGGGCCTGCAGCTCACGACCTTCTTCGGCGTGAAGCCGGGCGACGTCGGGCTCTACATCTTCCCGTTCGCGATCGGCAACTTCCTCGGCGCGCTCGTGCTCGGGCACTTCTTCGACGCGGTCGGCCGCAAGAAGATGATCGCCGGCTGCTACATCGTCAGCGGCGCGCTGATGGTGCTGAGCATCGCGCTGTTCCTGAACCACGCGCTGAGCGCGCTCACGCTCACGATCCTGTGGTGCGTGATGTTCTTCTTCGCCAGCGCCGGGGCGAGCGCGGCGTATCTCACCGTGAGCGAGATCTTCCCGCTGGAGACGCGCGCGACGGCGATCGCGTTCGTCTACGCGATCGGGACGCTGATCGGCGGGGCGGTCGCGCCGCCGATCTTCGGCGCGCTGATCGGGACGAAGCAGCCGGGGATGCTCGCGCTCGCCTGGGGGATCGGCGCGGCGCTGATGATCGCCGGCGGGCTGACCGAGATCGTCCTGGGGATCGACGCCGAGCGCAAGTCGCTCGAAGAGATCGCGGCGCCGCTCACCGCAGGCCGCCTCGCCGAAGCCGCGTAAACGCCCGGCGTGGAATCGGACCGGCTCTGGTACCGCGACGCGGTCGTCTACCAGACGCACGTCAAGGCGTACCAGGACTCGAACGGCGACGGGATCGGCGACCTGCGCGGGCTCACCGCGCGCCTCGACTATCTCGCCGAGCTCGGCGTCACCGCGCTCTGGCTGCTGCCGTTCTTCCCTTCGCCGCTGCGCGACGACGGCTACGACATCGCCGACTACACCGGCGTGCACCCCTCGTACGGGACGCTCGAGGACGTGCAGCGCTTCATCGAAGAGGCGCACGGGCGCGGGATCCGCATCATCGCCGAGCTGGTCGTCAACCACACCTCCGACCAGCACCCGTGGTTCCAGCGCGCGCGCCGCGCGCCGCGCGGCGCGCCGGAGCGCGACTGGTACGTGTGGTCCGACGACGACCGCAAGTACACCGGGACGCGGATCATCTTCACCGACACCGAGGTCTCGAACTGGGCCTGGGACCCCATCGCCGGGCAGTACTACTGGCACCGCTTCTTCTCGCACCAGCCCGATCTGAATTTCCAGAACCACGAGGTGACCGGCGCGATCGTCGAGGTGATGCGCTTCTGGGCGAAGGCGGGCGTCGACGGGTTCCGCCTCGACGCGGTCCCGTATCTGTGCGAGCGCGAGGGGACGAACAACGAGAACCTCCCCGAGACGCACGGCGTCATCAAGATCCTGCGGCGGGTCCTCGAGGAAGAGTATCCCGACCTGATCTTTCTCGCCGAAGCGAATCAGTGGCCCGAGGATCTCTCGTCGTACTTCGGCGACGGGGACGAGTGCCACATGTGCTTCCACTTCCCGCTGATGCCGCGGCTGTTCATGGCGGTCGCCGACGAGGACCGCTATCCCGTCCACGACATCCTGCGCCAGACGCCGCCGATCCCGGACGGCTGCCAGTGGGCGGTGTTCCTG
>DATAQE010000140.1:0-5985 GCA_036264835.1 Candidatus Elarobacter sp. | reverse complement strand
CGAGCAGGCGCGCGCGCTGACCGACGCGTGGCGCGAGTACGACTGCGACACCTCGTACGCGCCGACCGAGGACAACCACTTCACGCTCGTCGAGCGGCTCGCCGATCCCGACGATCCGCTCACGACCGAGATCGCGGATCTCGCGCTCGCGGCCGGGAAACGGCGCGTCAAAGTCTAGCTTCGGCGGACCGGCACCGGCGAGGACGCTGTACGGAAACGGACGGACGACAGGCGGCCCCGCGTGATACCCTTGACGGGTTGCCTGACTATCAAGGCGGGAACCGCCTCCTCGACGCGCTGCCGTCTTCAGAGCGCGACGCGTTGTTGCGTGATGCGAGGATCGAGCATCTGGTGCGCCGCCAGCCGCTTCTCGCGCCCGGGTCGTTGCCGGGCGACGTGTCGTTCCCGATCAGCGCGCTCGTCTCGATCGTGGTCGTCTTCGAGAACGGCGAGACGAACGAAGTCGGCGTCGTCGGGCGCGAGGGATTCGTCCCGGTCGAGCACGCGCTGGGCGTGCAGGCGGTGCAGCGCACCGCGTTCTGCCAGGTCGCCGGCGAGACGGTCCACGTCGGCGTCGCGGCGTTCCGCGCCGCGATCGAGCAGCGCGGAGAGCTGTTCGGGCTCGTGCAGCGCAGCATCGGCGCGCGCCTGTTCGCGGCGGAGCAGCTCGTCGGCTGCAACATCACGCACTCGCTGCGCGAGCGATGTGCGCGCTGGCTGCTGATGACGCGCGACCGCGTCGGGGAGAACGAGTTCCCGCTCACGCACGACTTTCTCGCGATGATGCTCGGCGTTCGGCGCGCGAGCGTCACGGAGATCGCGGGCGAGTTACAGGAAGAGGGGGCGATCAAGTATCAGCGCGGTCTGGTGACGATCACCGACGAAGCGAAGCTCGCGCAGCGCGCGTGCGAGTGCTACGCCGCGATCACCACCGAGTTCGAGCGCGTCCTCACCGAAGGCCGCCGCAACACCAATCACGGCCGCTCATAGGCGCTTGACGTAGTGGCGGTGGCCGAGCGCGTAGCCGCGGCGCTCGTAGAACCGCTGTCCCGGGACGTTCTCCTCGACGACGTTGAGCGAGATCATCCGGTAGCCGCGCTCGCGCGCCCAGCGCTCCGCGGCGTCCATCAGCTCGGCGCCGACGCCGGCGCCGCTGCGCGCGACGGCGATCTCCGAGACGTGCGCGTACGCTTCGCCGGTGAAGAAGTCTTCGGCGGTGACGACGTAGGCGAAGCCGGTGCGCTCGCCGCGCTCGTCCTCCGCGATCAGGAAGACGTCGCCGTCCTTCGGCGCGCGCAGCGCGGCGGTCAGCACGCGGATCGTCCCCTCGATCACCGTCTGCGGGTCGTGGCCGTCGGCCGCGCCGTGCTCGGCGAAACGCGGCGCCAGGCCGGCGACGAACTCGGCGTCGCCCGCGTGCGCCTCGCGCAGACGCGTCACTTGACCAGCGGAAGGACGTTCGACGGCGTGAGCGGGACGATCGCGAGCAGGAACGTCGCCGCGGCGCAGACCGCGACCGCGACCCACGGCAGCGGGTTGCGCGAGCGCTCGTCGCGCACGTGCTTCGGATCGGCGTGGACGAACATCACCCGCACGATCTTGAAGTAGACGTACGCGGAGATCGCGGTGCCCACGATGAGCACGCCGCCGAGCCAGGCGTAGCCGCTGCCGACCGTAGCGGCGAGGATCAGGATCTTCCCGGTGAAGCCGATCGTCGGCGGCAAACCGGCGAGGCCGATCAGGAAGAACGTCATCGCGGCGGCGAGCCAGGGGCGGCGGTACGCGAGACCCGCGAAGCGCGGGAGGCCGACGACGGCGTCGCCTTCGCGCGACATCAGCGCGACGACCGCGAACGCGCCCAGGTTCATGAACGTGTATCCGGCGAGATACAGCACCGCGTAGCGCAGGCCCAGCGCGGTCGTGCCGGCGAGCGCGGCGACGATGTACCCGACCTGCGCGATCCCGGAATACGCGAGCAGGCGTTTCATGTCGGTCTGTGCGAGCGCGCCGAGGTTGCCGACCAGCATCGAGAGCGCGGCGAGGACCCAGACCGGGACGAGGATCGCGAAGCGGTGGTCCGACGGCAGCGCGGCGTACGCGAAGCGCGCGAGCACCGCCAGCGTGCCGGCTTTCGTCGCGACCGACATGAGCGCGGTCACCGGGAGCGGCGCGCCTTCGTACACGTCCGGCGTCCACTCGTGGAACGGGACGAGGCTCAGCTTGAACGCGACCCCGACGAGGAAGAGACCCGCGCCGAGCGCGAGCAGCGGTGTCACCGCGGCGGTCGCGAGCGCAGCGAACTGCACCGAGCCGGTCGCGCCGAACAGCAGCGCGGAGCCGTAGAGCAGAAAGCCGGATGCCATCGAGCTGAGGATGAGGTACTTCAACGCCGACTCGCGCGCGGTGCGGCGCGCGGAGATCGCGCACAGACAGTACAGCGCGAGCGAGAGCAGCTCGAGGCCGAGGAAGACCATCATCAGGTTCGCGGCGCCGGCCATCAGCATCGCGCCGCTCGCGCTCCAGAGCACCAGCGACGTCGTGCCGGCGACTTGGTCGTCACGGCCGACGCCGACGGAGAGCATCAGCGTCGCGATGCTCGCAATGATTACGATCTCGCTGAAGACGATCGAGAACCCGCCCAGCACGAACGCGCCGCCGAACGCGGAGTAGTCGTGCGGGTACTGCCGCGCGAGGAGCGCGCCGGCGACGAGCAGGCCGATGATCGCGATGCCGACCGCTATGCCGCGGCGCGCGGCGCCGCTCTGCCGGAAGAACAGATCGAGGAACAGGATCAGCAGCGGAACGATGGCGACAATGAACGCAGGGAGCACCGCGGCGTAGTCGGCGCTCCCGGGAAGATTACCGAGAGCCGACGACACGTGCAGCCTCCGTCAACGTCGAGGTGATGATGCCCGGGTTGAGGCCGAGCAGGACGAAGGCCGCGACGAGCGGGGCGATCGCGACGCCTTCGGCCCAGGTCATGTCGCGGCGTTCGGGGAGATCGGGGACGGGCGGGCCGTTCATGCTGTCCTGCAGCAGGCGCAGCATGTACGCCGACGCGAGCACGATCGAAACCAGCGCGACGATCGCCGGCCAGACGAAGCCGGCGTTGAACAATCCGGTGAGGATCAGGATCTCGCCGCTGAAGCCAGCGAGGCCGGGGAGGCCGAGCGCGGCCAGCGCGCCCAGCGTGAGCGCGCCGGCAAGCTTCGGGTTGCGGGCGCCGAGGCCGCCGAGGCGGGTGAGGTCGCGCGTCTCCTCGCGCTGTTCGACGCTGCCGAGCACGAGGAAGAGCACCGCGCTGAACAGGCCGTGCGCGACGATGTAGACGACCGCGCCCTGGATCGCGAGCGCGGAGCCGCTGAAGATCGCGATCAGGATCAGGCCCAAGTGCGAGAGCGAGCTGTACGCGACGACGCGCTTCGCGTCGCGCTGCACGAGCGCGGCGAGCGCACCGTAGATCAGTGCGATCGCGCCGAGCACGGTCATCAGCGTCTGCGCCTGCGCCATCTCGGGCGCGAGGAACGGTACGCCGATCACCAGGAAGCCGTAGAGCCCGGCCTTCGACTGCACCGCCGAGACGACGGCGGCGAACGGCGGCGGCAGCTCGGCGTACGTGTCGGGCATCCAGGTGTGGAACGGGAAGACCGGCGTCTTCACCAAGAACGCGAACGCGAACCCGGCGAAGATCCACAAGCCCCAGCTGGTGCCGATCGCGTTCTGCGCGGCGGTCGTGCCGATCACGTCGGTGCTGCCGGTGACGATGCCGAACGCCGCGGTCGCGAGCAGCAGCGCGAGGCCGCCGGTGAGGTTGTAGATCAGGTACTTCCACGCGATGCGCGGGTGCTGCGTCGCGCCGACGAGCACCAGGAAGACCGGGATCAGCATGAGGTCCCAGAACAGCGCGAAGAGCAGCACGTCTTTGGCCAGGAAGACGCCGTTCATCGCGCCTTGCAGAATCAGCAGCTGCGCCGCGATGTCGCGCGAGCGGTTGCCCCGGATCGCGAGCGCCGCGCCGAACGTGCACAGCGAGAGCAGCAGCACGATCCAGTACGAGACCGGGCCGTAGCCGACGTGGAACGACGCGGTGAACGGGCGCGAGAGCCAGCGCACCGACGCGTCGGCGGCGTGCGGGTCCGCGGCGGCGAGGATGAAGCTCAGCGCGGCGATCACCGCGGCGAGCGCCGTCGCGACGCGCGACTGCTTGCGCGGGACGAAGTACAGCAGCAGCCCGGCGACGATCGGGACGAGAACCAGCGCGGCGGCGTTCATCGGCCCGCTCCGTTCGCGAAGGCGATCGCGTAGTACGCGACGATGCAGACGACGCCGACGACGATCGAGAGCGCGTACGCGCGCACCAGCCCGGTCTGGAAGCTGCGGAACAGGTGGCCGAGCCACTGCGAGGTCCACGCGGCCTCGCGCACCCCGGCGTCGATCACGTGCGGGTCGATGAAGCGGTCGAACCACGCGCCGAGCGCGGCGGCCGGGCGGACGAGCAGCGCTTCGTACGCGGCGTCGAAGTAGTAGGCGTTCGCGAGCACGGCCGGCATGCGGATCGATTCCGTGCGGATGCGCGGGATGGCGTCGCGCATCTGTTCCGGGAGACCGTAGACCATGTACGCGAGCGCGAAGCCCGCCACGACGACGAGGAACACCAGCGCGGTGGAGGCCAGCTCGTTGAGCGGGTAGTTCGCCGCGAGGGACGCCTCGTGCGGGAAGAATCCCGCCCAGAACTGCTTCCACGCCGAGCTCGCGCCGCCGTAGCCGAGCCAGCCGATCAGCACCGTCGGCACGATCAAGATGCCGACCGGGGCCGACATGATCCACGACGGCGCGTGATGGTGCGGCTCTTCTTCTTCCGGATGCGCGCCGGCGCTCGCCGCGCGGCCGGCCGACGTCTCCGCGACGCCCGCGAGCTCGGGATGGCGGATGCCGAGATCGCTCGGGTCGACGTCGCCGCGGTACGCGCCGAAGAACGTCAGGAAGAGCAGCCGGAACATGTAGTACGAGGTGATCCCGGCGGTGATCACGCCGATCGCGTAGAGCCACGGATGCCCGGTCTCGAGCGCGCCGTAGATCACGGCGTCCTTCGAGAAGAACCCGCTCAGGCCGGGGACGCCGCAGATCGCCAGCACGCCGATCAGCATCGCGACGAACGCGAACGGGAGCTTCGTGCGCAGCCCGCCCATGCGGCGGACGTCCTGCTCGTTGGCGAGCGCGTGGATCACGATGCCGGCGCCGAGGAACAGCTGTGCCTTGAAGAACGCATGCGTCAGGAAGTGGAAGACGCCGGCGTCGTACGCGCCGATCCCGACGCCCATGATCATGTAGCCGATCTGCGACATCGTCGAGTAGGCCAGGATCCGTTTGATGTCCCACTGCGCGCAGCCCAGGATCGCGCCGGCGATCGCGGTGAGCCCGCCGATCGCGCCGACCAGCTCGCGCGCGTCGGCCGAGGCCGACCACAGCGGCGCGAACCGCGCGATCAGATAGACGCCGGCGGTGACCATCGTCGCGGCGTGGATCAGCGCGGAGACCGGGGTCGGGCCTTCCATCGCGTCGGGGAGCCAGGTGTGCAGCGGGATCTGCGCCGACTTCGCCGCGCAGCCGATGAACAGGCCGAGGCACACGAAAAAGAGCTCGTGCGGGGTGAACGCGGTCGAGAAGTGCGCGAAGACGTCGGCGTAGCCGATCGCGCCGATCTTCGCGACGACGTAGAAGATCGCGAACATGATCCCGACGTCGCCGACGACGTTCATGACGAACGCCTTCCGCGCCGCCGCGACCGCCGAGGGGCGCTCGAACCAGAAGCCGATCAGGAAGTAGGACGCGAGCCCGACGAGGCCCCAGCCGACGAGCAGCCCGACGAGGTTGTCGCTGAGGACCAGCGTCATCATCGCGAACACGAAGAAGTTCATGTACGCGAAGAAGCGCGCGAACGCGCGGTCGCCGTCCATGTAGCCGATCGAGTAGACGTGGATCAGG
>DATAQE010000101.1:0-2504 GCA_036264835.1 Candidatus Elarobacter sp. | reverse complement strand
GCGTTGTCGAGCGCGAGCGCGCGGTCGCCGAGGAACGGCGTGTGGATCGCCTCGGTCGGCATCCCGCACAGGTGGATCGTCTGGTGCGTCATCACCGAGGTCAGGTTGAACATCGCGTCGATCAGGTGGCCCTTGAAGATGTCGCCGGTCATGTGCTTCGTCGGCGGCATGTACTTCAGCGGCGCGTCGGGGAAGATCTGGCGCGCGAGCTGCGCCTGCGCGACCTGGAACACGAACCCGTCCTCGAGATCCGGGTCGATCTCGTAGGCGTCGCCGAGCCCCGTCTGCTCCGGCGGGAGGCCGGCGCGCAGCGCGAACGCCTCGTTGACGAACTGCGAGGCGAGTACCGCGGGCGCCTGTTCGACCGCGTCGGCGGTGGTGAGGTAGTTGTCCTCGCCGGTGTTGATCACGATCCCGCTGCGCGCGTTGAGCTGGCGCGAGAAGTGCTGGTCGACGAAGGTGCGCTGCATGTTGATGTCGCGGAAGAGGATCCCGTACATCGAGTCGTTCAGCAGCATGTCGAGCCGCTCGAGCGCGGCGGTCGCCGCGATCTCCGGCATGCAGAGCCCGCTCGCGTAGTTCGTGAGCATCACGTATCTGCCGAGGCGCTCGGAGGCCTCGTCGAGCGCGGCGCGCATGATGCGGAAGTTCTCCTGCGTCGCATACGTGCCGCCGAACCCTTCGGTCGTCGCGCCGTACGGGAGATAGTCGAGCAGCGACTGCGCGGTCGAGCGGATCACCGCGACGATCTGCGCGCCGGCTTCGGCCGCGGCGACGGCGGCGGTGCGGTCCTCGTAGATGTTCCCGCTCGCGACGATCACGTAGAGCAGCGGCGGCTCGTCCTGCGGCAGCCGCGCGAGCAGCGCCTCGCGCGCGCGCCGGTTCGCGTCGATCCGCGCGAGCCCGGCGTTCGCGAACGGCCGCAGCGCCGCGCGCAGCGCGGTCTCCGGCGTGCGGGCCGGATCGGGGAGCGGCTCGCCGGCGGCGACCGCTTCGGCGACCTGCTGCGGCGTGCGGCCCGTCTCGGCGACCGCCGCGCCGAGGACGCGCGCCAGCCCGAGCTCGCGCGCGGGGAGCGCGTCGGCGAGCCGGTTCGGGAGCGGGACGCCGTCCGCGTCGACGCCGTCGACCCCGCAGAGCCGCGCGACGGCGCGCTCGACGCTGAGCGTCGAGTGGCCCGCGACGAACGCCACGACCGGGCCGGCGATCGCGCCGGCGAGCCGGCGCGCGCGCTCGACGGCGCCGTGATCGATGCGGAGCTCCATGCGAACGGAACGATTCCGGCCGCGGACGGCGCGTTCCGCCGCGCAAAGATTCGGCGCGCCGCCGCCGATGCGGGTGCGCGCCGAAAAGGACGTGCCCGGAGCGGTCGCTCCGGGCACGTGGTCACCGGTCGTCGCAGAGGCGGCGGCTAGTGGAGCGGGATCACGACCGGGGTCGTGTCGGTCCCGTTGGCGTTGATCTGGTTGTTGCCGTAGGAGTTGACCGTACCGGTGCCGCTCGTCGCGACGCCGTTTCCGCTGATCGTCGAGTAGCCGACGCGGATGGTGGTGTTCGCGTTGTTCGAGATGAGCCCGGTTCCGTTGTTGGTGAAGGCGTCGTGCAGCGCGGTCACCTGCGTGGTACCGCTGCCGCCCGTCGCGTTGACGCCGGCCCCGGCGTTGCCGTGGGCGACGCTGTTGCTGAGCGTCATGTTGATCGTGGTGCCGTTCGCGGTGTCGTTCGCACGATACCCGGTCGTGTTCGTGACGGCCGCGGACTCCTGGACCTCGACGAGCGACGTCGCGCCGCCCTGCGGCTTGACCTCGAGCCCGACGTTGCTGTTGTCGGCCAGGATCGTGTTGGTGACGAACAGCTTCGTCGTACCGGCGTTGCCCATGAAGATGCCGTTGCCGTCGGTGCCGTTGGCGCTGGTGAACCCGCGGCTCACGCAGTTCACGACGGAGACCACCGCGGCGCTGAGGATATCGATCCCGTTGAGGCTGGCGTTCCCGGAGGCAGCCCCGAGCCCTTCGAAGTCGAGCCCGCTGAGGTAGATGATGTCGGTCGACGCCGCGTTGATGACGAAGCCGTTCGTGCCGGAGACCAGCACGCCGGCCTCGGTGTTGTCGCACTTGATCGCGATCGGCTTGGTGATCGTGAGCGCGCCGTACCCGCCGGAGTCGATGCAGTTGATCTCGCCGGCCGCCGTCGTCTTGGAGATCGCCCCGGCGAAGGTCTTGCAGGGCGCCGTGCGGCTGCACGGGTTGGCGTCGTCGCCGGTCCCGGAGACCCAGGTTCTCGTCGCTTGCGCGTTGGCCGCGGTCGGCGCGAGCAGGCAGACGCCCGCCAGCGCGAAGACAAGAGCTAGCAAGAATCTCATGGTGATAGGACACCCCCTTGGACCGCCTGTATGGTACGGACGGTCCAGCGTTGCTTAGCCCGGAAGCGGCCTATTCAGCTCTACGCCCTCTCCCCCTGCCGAACTGGGCGACAGTAAGCTGTCGCACACAAAATGGGCGTGC